>CAYWMG010000504.1:0-5039 GCA_964459245.1 uncultured Candidatus Bathyarchaeia archaeon | reverse complement strand
AGTCCTACTAAACGCAGGGGATAAAGCTCTACTTCCCGACCCTGGATATCCTGTTTACGCGCAAGGATGCGCAATCTTATCTGACGCCATCCCCCTCACCTTCTCCCTAAAGGCATCATTGGACTTCCAACCTGACTTTTCAAGAATAGTGATCGATGAGAAAACCAAACTGCTCTTCCTAAACTACCCATCAAATCCAACGGGCGCAGTTGCAACTCAAGAGACATTGAGGTCAGGCGTGGAATTCTGCAATGACCACAATCTAGCACTATGCTACGATAATGCCTACTCTGAAATTTGCTTCGGAGAGTATCAGTCTCCATCAATATTAGAAGTTGACGGCGCCCTAGAGTGTGCAGTGGAGCTTAACTCCTGCAGCAAAATGTTCAACATGACCGGTTATCGCGTTGGATTTGCTGTCGGTAATAGGAAAATCATTTCTGGACTGAAGAAAGTTAAAGCACAGATTGATTCTGGAATTCCAAAGTTTATACAGAGAGCAGCAGCAACGGCTCTTGACAAATATTTTGACTCCGACGTCTCTCGCGAGTTGAAGTACTATCGTGATATTCTGCAAGAACGCCTAAGACTGCTTGCCCAAGGGCTCGGCCGAATAGGAATCGAGACCAAAATTCCGAAAGCAACCTTCTACCTTTGGGTGAACGTGAACATGGACGGTGGAACGTTTGTTCGGCGCCTTTTGGACATTGGAGTGGTTGCTACTCCAGGAGCAGCTTTTGGTAAGAATGGTACTGAGTACGTTCGATTTTCTGTTACGCAGGAAACACAACGCATTGCTGAAGCCGTGCAGAGGATGCAAAAATTACATGCTTAGTAAGGATACCATAGTTTGATTTCTACCTTCGTTTACAAGCGCAAACAGTAGGTGAGGATGGATGAGTATCAGCAATGACTTCTCCACTAAACTGTCTTCTAAGCTGGCCGGTGGAGCAATCTCCAGAAGGAAAGTGAAAGCGCTAGCTCCATCCAGCACAGCAAACCTCGGACCTGGATTTGACGCGTTCGGCTTAGCGTTAGATCTCTTTCATGACACCATAGACATCGAGGTAGTGCCTGAACACGGTGTGAGCATGACGGTGCAAGGGGTGGATCATGAACTGGTACCCGGGGAGTCCAAAAAGAACACCGCGGGCCTAGTCGCAAGCATAATACTTGAGGCGACGGGAAGTCGTGAAGGACTAAAGATTAATCTGATTAAGGGGATACCAGTGGGCAAAGGTCTCGGCAGCAGCGCATCATCAGCCGTTGCCTGCGTTCTGGCCTTGAACGAAATATTCAAGCTCAAGTTATGCTCCGAAGAGTTGGTGACACTCGCAGCCCAAGGTGAGGTAGCCTCAGCGGGGACAGCACATTATGACAACGTGGCAGCAGCCACTCTTGGCGGCTTTGTAATAGTCACTCGCGACCCGTTAAAACTTGCTAGATTAAAACCTCCGCCCGATCTCGAAGTGGCCATTGCCATTCCAAAAGTTGAACTCCCACGAGAGAAGACAAAGATGATGCGAAACATCCTTCCTAAAAGCGTAGACTTTCACAACGTCACAAACAACGTTTCACGTGCGTCCCTATTTGTCGCTGGAGTAGCCCTATCAAATATTGAAATGATGGGTCAAGCGATGAAAGATTCGATCGTGGAACCCGTTCGTTCAAAGAACATACCCCTCTTTGATTCAGTGAAAATAGCCGCAATCAAAGCAGGAGCATCTGGAGTAGCGATTAGCGGTGCTGGGCCAACAATAGTTGCCCTCTGCAATAGGACCAAAGTGGATACACGAGACGTATCCCGCGCGATGAAAGATGCTTTTGGAGAAGGGGGAGTGGCGTGTGAAGAGTACGCGGCCAAGACATCGAGCGGGCCCAAGATCGTCAAAGTAAGGTGAATCACATGAACGATCATTACCAATGCATTGGATGCAACTCAAGGTACGAAACTTCAGAAATGATGTACACATGCGCTGAATGCAGCGACCTATTGGAAGTAAAGTACGATTACGAGAAGATAGCACCTGTGATTGACACCAAGCTTTGGAGGAGTAGGATTTTCTCAGCGTGGCGCTACCGTGAACTCTTACCAATAAGCCCTGAAACTAGGATTGTATCTCTTGGTGAAGGCGGAACAGGTCTTCATAGATCTGAACACTTAGCAGAAGATTTGAAAGTGAACACACTCAGTGTCAAGTTCGAGGGAGAGAATCCTACAGGATCATTCAAAGACAGAGGCATGACAGTCAGTATCTCGAAAGCCGTTGAAGTGCACGCAAAAATGGTTGCTTGTGCTTCAACCGGCAACACGTCTGCGTCCCTCGCAGCCTACGCTGCCCGAGCTGGCCTGAGGTGCATCGTAATAGTGCCAGCCGACAAAATAGCACAAGGAAAACTAGCGCAAGCAATTGCTCACGGAGCGATGATTCTGGAGATAGAGGGAAATTTTGATGATGCACTCAGAGCTGTAATTGAGCTTACGGAAAGAAACCGTTCGATCGCGCTTCTGAACTCCGTAAACCCGTTCAGAATTGAAGGCCAGAAAACATTAGCTTTTGAAGTATGCGACCAGATGAACTTCAAACCTCCAGACGTCCTCATAGTTCCAGTAGGCAACGCAGGTAACATCAGCTCAATATGGAAAGGATTCGACGAACTTCGTCGATTAGGAGTAATAGACAAGACCCCACGATTGGTAGGCATACAGGCAGAAGGAGCGTCCCCTATTGCATCCGCTTACAAGTTGAAAAGCGCAACGATCCAACCAGTGAAGAACCCTGAGACGATCGCAACCGCCATCAGGATTGGAGCGCCAGCAAGTTGGAAGAAAGCGCTTCGAGCAATAGCTGAATCAGGAGGAGCAATGGAGACCGCGTCAGATGCTGAGATCCTGCAAGCTCAGAAAGAGCTCGCAAGGCGCGAAGGCATCTTCGTTGAACCTGCTAGCGCCTCATCAATTGCGGGATTGAGAAAACTTCTGGAACAAGGATCTATCGAGAAAGATGAAGAAATCGTTTGCGTAGCCACGGGTCACGGCTTGAAAGATCCAGAAGTCGTAACAAAGATCGGTGAAAGGCCAACCAGAACAAAATCAGACAGAGAGAGCATTGAAAGAGTTCTCGGATTAAGATAGAGGATAGAAAACATGAGAGCAATCATGATAGGCTTCGGATCAGTTGGACAAGCTTTCGTCGAGATCATAAACAAGACTCCGGACCTACTTAGAAATCGTTACGGCATCACCCTCCAGATCGTCGCGATAGTGGACCGCGGCGGCGCAATGATAAACTCACAAGGCATAGACCTAAACCAAGCCATATCGGCTCGACGGTCCCATGGCTCAGTCTCTAGTCATAACCGTCTTGGCCATAAAGGAACCACTGCACTGAGCGTAATTGACAGTGTTGAGGCTGACGTCCTGCTAGAACTTACACCCACACGTTTGCCCGAAGGCGAACCGGGGCTCACACACATTGAAACAGCCATCAAGAAAAGATTGAACGTGATCACAACAAATAAGGGCCCCATCGCGGCAGCGTTGCCATCGTTACTTGAGCTGGCGCGGTACCAAAAAGTGAATCTAAAATTCAGCGGAACAGTCGGAGGCGGCATTCCCATTTTGACTTTTGCTAAGAAATGTTTGACTGGCTGCAAAATAGAATCGATAGAAGGTATTCTAAACGGTACGACAAACTATATTCTCACGCGAATGCTAGATGCTGGGATAACACTGGATGAGGCATTAAAAGAGGCACAAACTGCTGGGTATGCAGAAGCAGATCCAAGCTACGACATCAACGGATTAGACACCGCTAGCAAACTGGTAATAATGTCCAATTGGATCCTGGAAAAAAGAGTGTCAATTGAAGACGTCGATATGGAAGGCATATCAAAGGTAAGTGTCGAAGAAGTAAAAATCGCTAAACGATCCAGAAAGGCGATTAAGCTTATAGGCCGCATAAATGACTCCGAGATATCCGTCCATCCACGAGCGGTGTCTGATGATAGTCCAATATGCGTGAAAGGCACTCTGAACGCCGTCACTTTCAAGACAGACCTAGTTGGCGAGATAACGATGGCTGGCCGCGGAGCAGGAGGCACTGAGACGGCTAGCGCCGTACTGCGAGATATAATTGACATAAAGAGCGCCCTAATGCAATAAGAGTGTGTCACGATTGCGACTAGTAATGAAGTTCGGAGGAAACCCGGTTGGAGACGCGGATGCAATAATCCGTGCAGTTCAAATCATTAATGATCACATGCACCAAGGCCATGAAGTAGTAATTGTCACCTCAGCCTTGCCAAGAGTTACAGACGAATTAGTGGAAATCAGTGAGGTGGCTGTTAAGGGAGACTTAGAAGCAATAAACACGTTCTTGAAAAAAAATCTCGAACGCCATATGGAGATTGTGAGGAAATGCATTCATGATCCCAAAATTTTGAACGAAGTCAATAATGAGCTTACAAGAACATCAGGAGAATTAAGTGAAATCCTTCGAAGCGTGGCACATTTGAAAGAACTAACCTCTCGTTCAAAGGATTTTCTTCTCTCCTTCGGAGAGAAACTCTCAGCTCCAATCGTTTGTGCAGCAGTGAATGACTCGGGCGCTGCAGCAGAATGGCTTACGGGTTGCGAAGCAGGCATAATAACTGATGAAAATTTTGGCGAAGCAAAACCGTTGATGGATGTTGCAAGCAGGAAGATTAGAGCGAAGATAGAACCGATGCTCAAAACAAGAAAGGTTCCCATCGTTGCAGGATACGGAGCTTGCAGTCCACACGGCATAACAACAACTCTCGGCCGAGGTGGTTCAGACTATACAGCCACATTGATTGGTGCTTCACTCGACGCTGACGAGATCATAATCTGGAAAGACGTAGAAGGACTGATGACAGCAGATCCTAAGATTGAAACTAACGCCAAAGTGATCCATCGCATATCATACGGCGAAGCAAGCGAGATGGCGTACTTTGGAGCGAAGTTAATCCACCCAAGAGCTTTGGAACCGGCCGCAGCAAAGCAGATACCCGTAAGA
>CAYWMG010000503.1:0-2094 GCA_964459245.1 uncultured Candidatus Bathyarchaeia archaeon | reverse complement strand
TCTCGTCCTCCAGATAACTAGAAATGTTACTCGCATCATCACAGACGATAACCTGCTTCGTCATGCCGGAGGGATCTTCCTGCGCCAACCGGTTCTCTGAAAAATTGCAGTACCGTTCATTGATGTCGAACCCAACCGCATTTCTGCCCAACTCCCTTGCAGCCAGAAGAGTGGTGCCCACGCCTGCGAAGGGATCAAGCACGAGTTCACCCCGATGGGTAAAAAGCTCTAAGCCCCGCCTCGCTAGATTCAGCGGCATGACTGCTGGATGAATCTCTTTATCACGAATATCCCGCCCTTCGTAATAGACTTGCCATACCCCAAGTTGTGATTTAATCCAACTCTTGGCATCGAGACAGTTCAGATGGTTGATGGGGCATGCGCATGTCTTCCGATTTGCGATCTTCAATTTCGACGCGAGCTGCATTGACATCTCCGTCAGATAGAATCTTGCTTCCTTTCTTGCCAGTCGAATTCTACCAAGAGGTCGGATCCCGAGGGCACAGGGCTTCCTTCATTCAACTTGCCAATCGCGAGCGTTCAAGCCTGCTACTTTGTAGGGATAGAGGTCGGCATGCATCACAGTATGCTTGACCGCCGGATCGTTATTCATGATCGACTCAGCTTCATTTTTTGACCCGGCGCGGAAGATCACGATGCCAAATGTTCCCGTATCCCTGTTCTGTGTTCGTCCAAAGACCAATACAATTCCTCGTTCCGTCAGGGATTCGAGGTACTTGAAGTGGCGTTCTAGTATTGCTTTCTCCGCGTCATTCGGACCTTCGGTAACCATAGCAAGCCGAATGGCAGAGGTTTTGTACAGAAACTGCAAGACCGCTCAGTTCCTTCACCAACACAAAGGAGATTAATTAACTCAGGTGAGAAACAGAGCTAGTCGTCTAACTTGGTTATTCTCGTTGCATTCAAAACACATTGCCTCTTACCTAAGGTAGCAAGGACCGGTCGTACCAACGAAAAAACAGTTTGCAACGGGGCCGTTTGTGTCTCCGGTCTAGAGATCGATCTGTTCCGGTTTCTTGGGAGTTAGAGATTGTTTTAGTATGTCGGGCGATACGGGTCGTTCGCCGAGCCGCTTCTCATACTTTGGTTTGACAAAGCTGAACCACTGTGACCTAGTGTTGAAGAATACCCGTGCGCCGCCGAGCTCGTGCTGAACCTGCGGATACGGTTTCTGGAATTGTGCAAGGCCAAGGCCCCAGTACCTAATCCCCGTGTAACTCTCGTAGGTTGCCCACCATTCCTCCATTCCAAGGTTCTCGAACGCATGTTCCATCTTGGCAAGGTACATCAGGGCGCCTATCCCAGCGCCGCGCTTGAAAGTCATCGTGTGCAGGCTGATGCAGACCTTCTCATCCCAAAGGCGCGCGTTAGCTATGGCGGCGAGTTCTCCTTCAAGAACTCCAATGAGGCAGTAGTAATCTTTCACTCGTTTCCTCTTGTACGAAAGAACCTCCGCGTAGACTCTCGACGCCACAAGATCGTAGAAATCCTTCTCCTCATCCATGATCGAACGCGTGGTCTTCAGAATCACATCCGTATCTTCCGTCGAAGCCATACGAACAACCATCTTCTTCCCATCCGGCAGCTTGAGCAGCCGTGGAGCATATGGTTTAGCCAGGAGCGGAGATTCTGGAGGCCTAAGAATAGGTTCTAGATCCTCAACATTCACCTTAACTTCAGTGAGCGTGACGGGGCAAGGAGGTTGGAACGACATTCAAAACGCCGAGCCCAAGCCCTTCTTGGCGCGCTTTTAGAACTTGCTGCAAGCACTCAGCGATGGAAAACTGGGACACTGGGAGAAATGCTTTTGATCTGGAGTTACAGCCCCAGCCTCTCAATCAAGGAAACCGTTGCGTTCGCTTCGGATTTGATGTCAGAGATTAGACTGAGGGC
Source organism: uncultured Candidatus Bathyarchaeia archaeon (assembly GCA_964459245.1). Taxonomy (GTDB): domain Archaea; phylum Thermoproteota; class Bathyarchaeia; order 40CM-2-53-6; family 40CM-2-53-6; genus FEN-987. The sequence continues at coordinate 180 of CAYWMG010000503.1, read as the reverse complement.
TAAGATCGCTCCCACGAGAATATCGATGCCGGAAGTATGGCCTCTTGGGAGCAGTTCTTCCAAAGCCCCGAGAAAGCCGTCGGTGTCACCCAAGGCCGCGGTGCTTATCAGTGAACTGACTTGGTCATCGAGAGCTCTTCGCTGCATATAGTCCAAGAGTTTTGCGCTCGTCCACGTCGT
>CAYWMG010000502.1:0-5458 GCA_964459245.1 uncultured Candidatus Bathyarchaeia archaeon | reverse complement strand
GAACTTGGTGGCTGAATTCAGAAAACTTCCTGGCGCCGAACGAAAACCGATATGCGTGCGAATCGGAATGCAAATCAAATCCAAAAATCGCGACTACGTCAGTCCGAGAGGCGACAAGAGGCTGATTCTGTCAAGCGATATGGGAGAAAATAGGAACACCATTTCTGCCCTAGCAGAAATAGGAGGAGAGTACGCTGTAGTTGCCCCCAGTTTCGACGGGAAAGTTTCAGTTGATGAACAATTGGATGGCATTACGAGGCTGAGAGACGAAGTCATTCATTCCGTATGATTGAATGCTGGACATGGCTGAAAACTCGCCGCATCGAAACCAATCTTGAGTTCAGGTCTAGATCAGGGAAAAACCTGACACTTCGAGTTGCATAGAATTCTTCATTCGTTTCCTCTAATCTTGTAAAATGCCACTATGGATTTTACAACATACTCACGTTGGCTGCTGGTGAGGGTTGGCCAACTAGGCAGGGTCATTACCTCTCTGGATAGCTTGAAAGTTACTGGATATTTTTCCTTCCACGAATCATCCTGGTGTGGAAAGAGCTTATGCGAGGGCAACGGTGCAGCGTAATGAATGAACACCTCTATACCTCTCATGCGGAGGAAAGTGAACAGATCATCCCTCCGCTTGGCCTTTATGATATATCGCAGATACGTGTGGTAAGCCCAATCCTTCTCGATCGGGGTAATGATGTGAGGTAACTTTTCGTTAAGTGATTTTGTGTAGTATGCTGCATTTCTTCGCCGCTTCTCAGGACCGAGTGCTCCTGAAATGAATTTTTTCAACTGAACTCTTCCAATCGCACAATGTAATTCGCTGGGTCCATACATGAAGCCGGCCTTATCAAAGTCAGCATATTGTGGGTTGATCAAATTCTTCGACGGATCAGGATGGTAAGACTTACCCTCGCCATGGTGTGAATACTCGTGGAATTTCTCTGCTAACTCTTCGTCATCCGTCGCTACAATACCCAGATGCCCAGAAGCTAAGTGTTTACGGTAGCCGAAACTACTTACTGAAATATTTCCGAAGGCCTCAGCATATTTGCCCTTATATTTGGCGCCGAGGGCTTGGCAACCATCATTCACCACCCTAATGTCATGGTTCTCAGCTATCTCAAGTAATGGATCAAAATCCATTGGGTGGCCTGCTACAGAAATTGCGAGAATGGCTTTTGTCTTCGGCGTGATCTTCTCTTCAACTTGGGCTAGATCCAGATTCTGAGTATCGTATTCTACATCAGAGAAAACCGGTTTGGCACCAGTGTAGAGTACTGAATAGAGCACGGACCAGTCGGTGTTAGGTTGAAGAATAACCTCATCATCACGTCCAACGTTGCACGCGAGCAGCGCGCCATGAAGCCCGGCTGTTCCAGAACTTACTGCTATGGCAAATTTTCTGCCAAAATGTTTGCAGTATTCTTTCTCGAACTGTTCCTCTTGCTCATGGCTGTCCACTTTTTCCTGTCTAAGAATACTTAAAACGGCAGACCTTACTGATGGAGTAACGCAATAGTCCATAGCAACTTTCAATTGTAGCTGCCCGAGTGATCCAGGTTCTTGCAGCTTAAAGTGATTTGCCTAAGAGCGGTTGTGGAAAGTTATCCGTTTTCTCCTCACAGTTTTGATGTTAGCTATTTTGATGGATTATTCCTACTGCTGTAGAAGCGTACTGTCAACGCCTTCACTATTACTCCTGAAGACCAGTGATTACCTGAACGTATGATTAGGGAGAGACTAACGCCATTCTACGATCGCTCCGATAATTACAAAGCATAAAACAATTGAATACATCACGATGACCGTTCTCTTCTCACTCATGTGCCTGTAACGTAGTAAGAGCGTTCTCAAGCTGCGGACTCTTGTTGCATACAGTCTCCCCTTCTTATCGATTCGTGTGACAGCGCGGTCGCGGAGAACATAGTTGGAGTATAGGATGATGATCGAGTTAGCGATGAGAGGCAGCATGCAGATGAAGAGCATAAGCTTCAGGTTATCTATGACGCTTATGACGGCGAGTGTTAACCCTACGGAAAATGATCCCACGTTTCCTATGAAGGCCTTACCCGTGAAACTGATGTAGGTCAACACTGCAAGCACAAGGATTGGAACTGCAAGTAGAATCCAATCTGAAGACACAATCGCTAACCCGCACAGAATAATTACACCACATCCCGCCTCGAGCCCGTTTAACCCTCCTAACATGTTATACGAATTCGTTACAACCGTGACCATTAATGGAACTAGAACTAGAAGGAAAGCTCCACCAAGGTTTATTGAGCCACCAAAAATGCTGACCGTAGTCCTTACAGTCGGACCCAATACCACATACGGCAACGCTGCAAAAACTGGCAGTATGGCTTTGTAGCGCCATCTAAGGTTGGCAACATCATCAAAGAGGCCCATGGTGCTCCCAAATAGGACCGAGGTCGCCATAGAGAGAGCAAATCCTTCACGAACGTCAAAGAATACTAGGATGAACCAAAAACAGACACACGCAAGTGAATAGTATATTCCATACTCATCTGGAACTAAGGGTTTGCCCGGTTTGTGTTCATCAACAGCCTTAGGAAATGGCAAGAGCAACTCATCCGATGTATTTGCGGAACCTGTAGTTGGAGACTCTTATTCGTTGCTAATCTTTGACAAGCTTTGACAATGACTTCAACCACGAGATTGCCAAAGGATCGGTAAGGCTGACCGGTAGGGTTGAGCAAGGCTTACATTTTACCGAATCCAATGAAAGTTCCAGTGAGTAGTTATGGGTGTTAAACTTACGCAAAATGCTGTGAAGTTAATTGAAGCCAAAAACTTTGCACACCTGGCGACGTTGCGGCGTGATGGTTCTCCACACGTTGCCCCCGTATGGGTGGATCGAGATGGAGACATCATCCTCGTCAACACAGCGGTGGGCAGAGTCAAACAGAAGAACACCATTAACGATCCTAGAGTAGGACTCTCCATAACAGATCAGAACAATCCTTACGAGCGAGTAGAGATTCGAGGGCGCGTAGTATCACAAACGCGCGAAGGAGCGGAGGAGCATATCGATAAGTTAGCCAACAAATATACCGGCAAGAAATATCAAAAATCATCCCCAGACGAAAAACGAATAATCATCAAAATTGAGCCTTTGCAAATCTCCTCTTAGCCTCAGCTGACTGGTATTCGGTGTAGAATAAATTCGCAGACTAAACAGGCGGGTAGGGAATTATACGCCTTTGAATTTACCCTTCAATTCTGTCCACGGTAAGTTTAGGTGAAGCGCGTCCTTGATGCTCTCAATCGATGATGTGGGAACTCGACCCGTGGCATGACGTATCACAACTCTCTTGCCGAGGAGCCTCTTTGCCGCTTCCTTTTGAAACTCAACTATGATATTGGTCACTTTCATTTCGGAGGGATCGAACTCTAAGTCTTTGACCTTCCCAAGATCGACCATGTCTTTGCTATACACTACGATGTCTTTGATACTGCTAACGAGCAAGTATAACAACTGTTACCAGGTAGAGCGGAGATTAACTAATAACTGTTGATTACGGCGCGAGTTTGGAGTTGTCTTTATGGAACGAGAGCACGAAGCTGGTCTCTTAGGACCGTAGGTCGAATTCATATTGCATAGTCTTTTATCTCCCCAAACTCATACGTGGCCGGGGTTTCATTACTGAATTCAACGTCAAGCCATCCTGGATGGCTGAGGTTATTTAGAATAATTGTTGGTCTAATTGCGATTGCCGCTTCAATCTACGTTTTAGTTTCTCCCGGCGTCGCCCTCTACACACTAGTCTTGCTGCTCTCGTTCGCCTTACTCATATTAGGAGCATCAAAGGTCGCACGCAGCATTTCGCATAAGCTATTCTCGAAAGGCCACAGAGTTGTAGATTTAGTTACTGGCATTCTAGCGATAGTTCTTGGTGGCATAGTGTTGGCGTTTCCTTTGTTGGGTATCGGTACGCTGATCTTTCTGCTCGCCTTTGCTAGTTTGATCTACGGCATCGGAAGCATAGTAATCGGTGCTTGGGTTGCTGCCCTGCCAAAATGGTCTAGAGCGCTACATGTTCTGGTTGGTCTTATGAACATTGTATTCTCCTTCCTAGTGATAGCCTATCCAGCAGTCGGAGCAGTAGCACTGGTCATCATCTTGTCAGTCTCATTCATGGTAAGTGGAATAGAGAGCATAATTTCAGCAATCGAATGATCTGCTTGAACTAAAACATCTACCCATATAGGGACCAGTGGACGGCGGCAGGCAGTCTGGTGCAGTAGTAGTCAGGTTAGCGGAGAGCAAGAGTCATCAATGCGCCCGCGACAATCGGCATCGTGAGATTGTCATCCGGAACATCCACCAGCTCCATGATCATAGCTCCGACTGAACCAACCAGAGCTATGAGTGGTGAAATGATGGCAGAAGCTAGAAGGATGGAGGCAGCTAGTCCCGCTAGAGATCCTTCCATAGTTTTACGTCCAAGGATATGTCTACGGCCAAATTTTCCTCCCACTATGCCGGCGACAGGGTCGCCAATAGCTCCGATGCATATGGACGAATAAGCGATCGAGCTTGAATAGGAGATTAAGGTTATGATGATGCCAATCGCAAGATAAATCGGCGTAATTATGAAGTTTGACCTTTCGTCAGGACGACTCATCCTCAACGTGAAACATGTGATGATCGGCATCGACTGATGTTTGAGCCGCAGCACTTCCTCTAGGGCATACACAATTGTGATCATCAAGAGTAAAGCGGATACTAATGATTTTGAGGTCAACTCACATAGGAGCGGGACAAACAAAGCTGAGAGATGAACGGCCTTCCGCATGTTTTCGGTCAAGTAGTGCTCTCTTCGTTTCAAGAGTCATAGAATTGGCAGGTAGATCTTCATCTGTATCCACGTCGCTGCTATGGTCACCAATCCTCCGGCAAGCATCTGCAATGGAGTATGCGCCTTCAGGTACACTCTTGCCCACCCGACGGGGAGAAGGAGGGTAAAGAAAAGAGCCGCCCACACCCCTATAGCATAAATCAGGCCAGTAGCGGCGGCTGCGACGCCTGCAGCGTGAATACTGATCTTCCAACGAAGCGTTATGATCATCATAATCATGGTGTTGCCAGCGTAGCAGAGCATAAATGCCGTAACTATGGCGGGCGCATTCACTAAAAATAGAACCCCACTACCGACCAGATAACTGATCATTGCTCCAGCGAATGGTTTTGCTCGTTCCTCCTTCTGCGAAACATAATAATCTGATACGATGCCGCGTTTTGAAAGTTGATGAACCATCACTAACGGAACCAAGGTTCCAAATGTGAGACAGACTATCATCAGTAAGAAGGACGTTTGAATACTCTGCCGAGAGACCAAGATAAGGAAAGCGAATCCTGCGATTATAGTAGGATTCAACGCTACAGAAATTATTGAGGCCGTCTTCTCCGAGGTCATCGAATTCT
>CAYWMG010000501.1:0-2005 GCA_964459245.1 uncultured Candidatus Bathyarchaeia archaeon | reverse complement strand
ACTTCGTAGCCGCCTGAAGACTGCTTATGATACCGTCCCTTTTGAGCGATTCACTCGTGAAGAAGTTCACGCGCGACGCCTTAAGAGTTTGTAACTCTGAGGCGTCAAAATTCGAGGCCTTAACACCAAACGCCGAAACATCCTCCTCCCTGAGAAGCGGAAAACTCTTCCCAATTCTTACCAACTCTTCTTGCCCCATTCCGACCGCGGCCGCGAGACTCATCCCGGAGAAGTATCCCGAAATCGTCGTCTCAGGCGTATGAAAGTCTGCATGGCCATCGACGTAAAGGACGCCAACCCGATCATGGACATCAACGACGCCAGCGAGCGAACCTGGGAAGAGACTGCAGTCCCCACCAATCACGAGTGGAAGGTTGCCTTCCCGAGCAGCGCTGGCTACAATTCGGCGCACTCTTCGACAGCTGTTGACGACATGATCAGTATTTCTCACCTTCCCTACGATTCTATCTCGCAAGGGAGTTTCCAAGACAAGGTCACCAAGATCTCGAAAACCTCCACTCCTAAACGCGGTGAGCAGCCCAGCCTCTCGTAGGATGGCAGGAGCTTTCTCTACACCCAATTCTCTCTCGCCATCACATAGAGGCACACCAACAATGGCAACTCTACGCTGCAATAGGCTTCGTTCGTCGCGGAACATTCTTCGTCACGAGAGAAGGAAAGATCACATTACGAATTAAAGCCAGGGCACGTCTGGGGATCGCGACTTGTAAGCAACAAAATGAGAGGTATCAGCTCGACCAAACAATGTTGTACTTGTACTGATTCAGATTGTCTCGACTCGTGCTCAAATCAAAAGAGCATCTGAGGATGAATTTTATGTCCTTCCGATGAGCGTCGTTCTTTCGGGTTCATGCCTTGACCTCCTCATTCCGAATAGAAATCTGAGCAAGTTGACCTTGCTGATAGGATAAAGTAGAGCAGCTATGATCGGGAAGGATGCGAGGACGATCAGCAGATACTTCTCGATCACGATTAGGTCTAGTTGGACCACGTAGAAGCTGACCGCAACGATTACGGCTTGATGAAGGATGTAGAATGGCAAGACGAGATCGTTTGAGACCTGTAGGAACTTGTTGTTGAAGGAAAGATGTCTTCGCCCATAACCAAGTATTGCCGCCACCCAGCACCATCCGTTGAGAGCCCAAACCGTAGATACGCTGATGTAGGAACTATCAAGACGGGTTGAGAGAGACGCGCCTCCGGCAGCAGCCGCGGCGACTATTACGACTATGCTCAAGATCACAGCTAGGAGTAAGGTGACTGTGCTATTCTTCTCAAGAGATTCTTCGAATTGAGGGCTGGAAGCCATCAGGTAACCCGTGATGAAGAACATTAGGTAGGTCGGGAGTTTCCAGCCTCCATATGCGCTCGGGAATATGAAGTAAGGTGGCACTGCCGCTATGTTCACGACTATTATAGGAACCGCAAACAATAGGAGACCTCCTCGTCTGTTACAGGAGGCGTAGAGTTTTGAGAGCTTCTTGCGACTACTCTCTTTTCCAAGCCACTGGAAGAGCGGAATAGTGATGGTGGAGAACACGAAGAGCCAAAAGAGATACCACAAGTATATGCCCTGATTCGAGTTTGCAAAATACGTCGGAGAGAAATCCAAGGTCAATGGGAAGAATCGGGTAAAGTAGGGACCAAAATAGAAGCTAAGAAAGCCTCCGGTAAAATTGCCGTGGAATACGGCATCATAGTAAGCATTCACTGACAAGACGCCTAGCAATCCAACGGTGAAGAAAGGGACCATGAGCCTCAGGACCCTGTCTTCAACGAATTGAAGGGCACCACGCTTCGCTAGAGAGAAGTACACAGCGATGCCGGAGATTACGAAGAACAGCGGCATGATCCAGCCGGAAATAAATGCATCAAACAACGTGAAACCAAGGTCTGGCGTTGCGTTCATTACGTGCAATGGAGGGGGCGCGAATGGCCTGCTGCTGTGAAACAGAAAAAGCGTGCCCATGGCGAGAACTCTGAG
>CAYWMG010000500.1:0-2483 GCA_964459245.1 uncultured Candidatus Bathyarchaeia archaeon | reverse complement strand
AGTATACATTGTCCATCCTGATGCAACGTCTCGACGATGCGATCACTCAGGAGATTGAAAAAGAGACTGGCCTATCAGCTCTACCTGATGAAGTTCTTTCCACGATGTCACAGCCGGAGTATGTGATTCACACGTGGTCTCATGGAACAATGAAGATTGCCGCGACGGAACGCCGAGTATTCATTCAGCGCGGTCGATTATCTAGGAACACTCTTGAGATACCCTACTCCAGCATCAACTCAATAGAGTACCTGCGGAGGCATCATTGGAAGGCGCTCGTCGTTGGCGGCTTTCTCTCGGCGCTATTGTTCGTACAACACTACATCTCACCGATAATCTCCCGCCACTTGACGTCAAGGCTTGAGTTACTCGCATCAAGCTTGTTTCCAATCGCCCTCGTTAGGGTAGAGTCCGCTGTTCGATTTCTTTGGTTGATTCCGATCTCGATCGCCGCCATCGCTTTTCTAATTGGAATGAGGAGGGGCTACGCCCTCCACGGTGCATCAATGACCCCTGTCTTTCTCTCTCCAGCATTCGGGCAGGCGGTTCAGTACATCCGTGAAATGAAGAATCGAGAGATCAATGGGAATCCTACGACCAACCGGGATGAAGAAGACGCAACAAAGACCTTCGAAGAATGACCTCTCCATACTGAGTGGAATGTCTTCGCTTACTAGAGTGCTGAATTCACGTTCTAGTATTCGACCTCGCACTCATGTAATCCCATCACCGGGAACATCCCGCGCCAAGCCCTAAATGTTGTAAGCATAGGCGCCCAGACCTTTACCTAACACTTTCGCCTCCTCGACATCCTTCCTGCGAGAACTATCTACGAAATAGAACGGCGGAACAACTGACTCCCTGAGTGAGTGAAGGGTTTCTCCACGTAGAACACGATTATCGCCCCCAGCTCATCAGTAGCAATTCCTTCACTTCCGAAAATATCAGAGCCATCACGATACCGACCAGCACCGGTCCGTACCAAAGACGCCAGTAAAGCGCAATGAATGTAATCGGCATCAGAAACATTCCAAAAACAAAGTGGTGAATGTGCGTTGTCGGCGCGCTTCCTGCCTCTCCGAAAATCCGCGCACTTAACCTCCGGAGAGGGTTGGTCGCTAATGGTTTTCCAACTTTAATCTTCCAATCCCTAAAGTCGACGTACAGTCGAAGTTTAACAGAGTCGGCCAGAAGTCGAATGAGAATGTAAGATATCCAACCGGACATAAGGAAGAGCTCCAAATCTGTAAATCGGAGAATTTGCAATTTTGAACACTACCGCTTGAGGTACAGAGTGCTTGCAAGCGTTCGGATTAGCGTTTCACCAATAACTGCAATATCGCGACAGCCAGAAAGGCAATTCCGGCGTAGAGTAGGCTACCAGTGAACAGCCAGATGAGAACTGCAGCTATGATTGGCAGAATGAAATGAATTACTGCGGCCAACACCATGATTATCACTATTCCTATGATCACTAAGACCCCGAAGATTATCAACTCGGCAGAACTCAATGAAGGAAACAGTAGTCCTAACGGCAATCGAACCACCAAATCAAAGAGCGTTCCTCAGGGGAATAGCAGACTCCGACGGACGAGGTCCGGAAGGGCGACCGTCACGGCTATGAAACGTTCGTTCCGGGGGCAATTGCATTTCTACTTCGCCTCTATGGCCTCAGGCATCTAACCAGAGTTAAGTGTAGGCGGACGAAGTGGAAACTGCCGTTCCTAGGTAGAAGATGAGGGGTGGAAATGGGGTCTATGCGTGATTCGCTGTTTCCACCTTGTAGAGAATGTTGCATGTTCTAAGAATATGTAAACACTACGGACCGCTCTTGTGCGGAGGGAGGCTTCTGATGGGAATCCTCGCAAAAATGGCCCACACGCTGGAAGACCAAGTCGGATTAGTGCACAAAGAGTTTGAGGCCAGAGTGAGGTCGCAGTTGAAGGAGGCAGGAGCGGATTGGGCCGAACTCACAAGTCGGCCGAACAAGTCGCATGTACGTCGAACGAAACTTCTCGTCAGAGCCCTGCTCATTCGGACTGACGCCACGATTGAGAAGCTTGTTGGAAGATTGATCTTGAAACTTGAAAAGGTGAGGCGAACGTTACCATGCTACGCGTGATCTACTTGAGTGCCATGTTTCGAGCTCAACTACATATGTCGTCTGCAACGATGGTTCTCTGCTCCTTGATTGAACATGCCCATTCGCATGTTTGGTGCTGAATGTGAAGAATAATGCTTCAGGTTTTCTTGTATGCGAGGAAGTCTACAGCAAATCGGAAATGTCTATCTCGAAGATTGTTAGTGGGGGACTAGGAAGTGGGGTTGTGTGAAGGTTGGGCGTTTTCAAGTTATGGCTGTTCTCCAAGCCGCGAGGGCCAGAGAGCTTGGGTTACCCGAACGCAGAGCGAAGAGTTGGGGCCTAAACCGAGCCATCTTCTATGCGGCCGCAAAACGCGGCTTCAAGCACGAACCCCAGCCCT
>CAYWMG010000499.1:0-1861 GCA_964459245.1 uncultured Candidatus Bathyarchaeia archaeon | reverse complement strand
AATGATTTATTGCCACGCCTGCGTAGCGTGAATTGCCCTCGTAGCTGCAAAGAGTTGAGAGGGATTAGCTCCATTTCGTTTTTAATTGGAGAAGAAAGTCAACCTATCGAAAAGATTTGTCAAGAGTACATGTATAACGATTACACAGCGGTCTTGTCAATCGCTAACCGCCTCAACCAGACGTACGCCTATCGTATCTCATTCCAGACTGTATACTGATGGGTGAGTTGTAGGCGGAGATAGTTGTTTATGAGAAAATTGGAACGGAAGTACAAATAGGACCAAGTGACAAGTCGGAGTTGTGAGCGCGATGGTTCAACAGAAAGGAGATGCTGATGTTGGCAAAGAACCACAAAACAGTGATCTAGTGAAGCGCGATAGAGATATGGTGGTGTCTGGACCGAGAAGATGGCCCGAGCTATTTATCGTGACCGGAAAAGGCAGCCGCCTGACTGACGCTAACGGAAATTCATACACGGACTTAACGGCCGGAGGAACGGCTTGCAACGTAGGACACAACAATGATTCAGTGATCAAAGCGATTTACGATCAGGCAGAGGCTCTCGTACACGTTGGGTATCAGTCTGCGGCACACAGGCCAGAAGTGGAATTGGCGGGGGTTCTGAGGAGCATTGCGCCACATAACTTGAGTGAGGGTAAGGTCGCGTTTACGAACAGTGGTTCTGAGGCAATTGATGTTGCGCTCAGAATAGCAATGCTTAGTACGAAACGTCATGTGTTTTTGACTTATCAATCAAGCCATCATGGATCCAGTATAGCAGGTTCATGGGTTTCCGGTGATATCGGCTTAAGAGAAGGCATCGCCCCTCGCGGTCTGGATGTTGTCTTCCTTCCATACCCATACTGTTACCGGTGCCCACTCGGTCTCAAATACGAAGACTGCGAGTTAGCTTGCATAGAGTATGCTAGGCGTGCTCTGGCAAGAGACGTGCACGTGGAAGAGGTCGCATGCCTCCTTCTCGAACCCGTCCAACAAGCTGCGGGCATAATTGTCCCTCCAAAGGAATACTTTGGAGAGATTGGGAAACTTTGCAGAGAGCATGAAATCATGATGATCGATGATGAAGTAGCAACCGGCCTCGGCCGAACGGGACGCATGTTTGGCTTAGATAATTTTGGGATAAGCGCAAACATGTTGACTTTAGGGAAGCCTCTAGCCTCTGGAATGCCGTTAGGAGCAGTCATAGGAGAAGAAGAATTGATGAGCCAAGCAGCCAAATCGATTCATGCGCTTGAATCTGGCGCCGCAAACCCGATCTGTTGCGCAGCCTCCATCGAATCAATCAGGCTCATCAGAGAGAACAACCTCGAGAAACGAGCTGCTGCGATGGGAGAAGAAGTTATGCGAAGGCTTCGAGACTTGGGCGAAAGCGTCGAAGGGATAGGAGAGGTAAGAGGACTCGGACTTATGATTGGAGTTGAACTTGTAAAGAATAGACGGAGCAAAGAACCTGATTCAGAGCGTGCTACACGCGTCGTACGAGAAGCCGCAAAGTCTGGGGTTCTCATAGATCGCGCCGGGCCACACAAGAATGTACTGAAAATAACACCGCCGCTGAACATTCCAGCTGAAGACATGACACGATCCATAGATGCCGTAGAAAAGATTCTGGTGAAACCGTAGTTACTCAATCATCTGAGCTTCGGTAGAAGCCAACGAGGAACATTGGAAAGAATAGCACACGGTCATTTTTGGAGATCGTATTCCAGACCGGTTCTACCATCACTCCGTAGGCTTGCGTTGACCACATAAACCATCACGTCCTAAGGATTGCAAACTTAACCGATCGGCTCATCTGTGGGCAGAGGGTATAGAGATCATCTCATCTGAGCACATAAG
>CAYWMG010000498.1:0-4693 GCA_964459245.1 uncultured Candidatus Bathyarchaeia archaeon | reverse complement strand
GATACTTATTCACGATACTCGACAACTGCGCCGTGATGGAAACAAAAGGGAAGAAACCATCACTCCCATTATGGCTCGCGCCAAGTCAGGTACGCCTAATTCCCGTCAAGCCTGATCAAGTTGAATTCACCCTCTCCGTTGCGACGAAGCTTGCTGAGTCCAAAGTAAGAGCAGACATTGATGATAGAGATGAAAGTCTTGACAAACGTGTCAGAGAAGCGGAAAAGAACTGGATACCCTACATTGTGGTAGTTGGACAACGAGAAATAACAACAGGAAACTTCGCTGTGAGACGCCGTCAAGATGGAGCCAAATATGAAACAAGCCTCACAGAGTTACAAAAAGAAATTTTAGAACTCACAGAGACATACCCAAGCATTCCCTTACGATTACCGTTACTAGTCAGCAAAAGGCCTGGATACAAACAACTATGAACCCACAAATCATTAAAGCTTATATCCTTACCCGCGGGTAAGCGACAACGTGAGTACCTTGACCAAAGACCAAGGTTATGGATTTGTCATATTCATCATCTCAGTCGTCGTTGGAATAGCATACGTCGTAGCCTTCTTCTCACCTTGGATCCCGGGCCTACAAAGGTTCAACCCATCCACCACGACCGGCTGGCACGAAATGGCCGTGGGCATACCGGTTCTCCTGTTTGTTCTTCTAGTCCTCGTCATATCCGGATGGATCGGATGGACAATGCTCACCACCCCTCCACCAGCACCACTCGAACCAGAACCCACTATGACATCAGCAAAGACATCTACCGCAACTCCAAAACCCAGAACGAGACGGAAAAAGTAGCCTAAAAATTTCTCATATTCTTTTCAAATAACGCTTTCCCGCGGATAAACTTCGATGCCTTTCTCAGTTATTCTGTAAGGCCGCGGCTGACGATCTATCTGAGTCTCTCTCATTTTTTCTATCTGGATAGTCCGTTCCATGGTGCGACCCGTAGCGATCGTCTGCATTATGACAACACCATGCGTGACAAATTCTTCAAGCTGTAACGTTCTCCCTCTGATTCCAACCCGACGCAGCTCCGAAGCCATGACGGAGGTTGCTCCAATCTCCGACAACGCCTCAACCAAATCCAAAAGCGCTTTCCTACGTTGAGTGTCATCTGCATATTGGGCTAATAGAAGAGAGATTGGGTCAACGACGATACGCTTTGCATTAATCTTCTTCGCATTGTTCTTAACTAATTCAAGAAGGCTAATCATAGAGAACTCCGGTCTTCCGAGCGTCACTTTTCCAACCTTGACTTCGTTTGGTAGGGACCTTATGGGTGAGGCATCAACGAAGGCAAACTTGCCCTCCTTCTCCACATCATCAAAATTCCATCCGAAGGTGCTCATCTCACGTGCATAGTGGCCTCTTCCCTCTTCCATACTAACGTAGAGACCGTTCTCCCCATATTTTGTTAATCCATTCAGTAGAAACTGAGTACAGAGAATAGTCTTGCCCGCACCAGGTTCCCCTAAGATAAGCACAACTCGACCTTGAGGAAAACCCCCTCCGACGATTTCATCAAAACCCGGAATACCAGTCAGCGTCTTTGCGAGCGCTTTCAAGAGTAAGCATCTGAGACAGAGAAGCCTGACCGAGCAATAAACTATTTCGGTCAATTGATCGTCTAACAGGATGTTGCATATGACCTGGAAATCCCGAGAAGAGAAACAGGCGGGTGCGGCAATTTCTCGTAAACTTCACACAGACTCACTCGGAAGGAAACTTCTGTATCTCGACGAATGTACATCTACCAATGATATTGCGAAAAAAATTGCTTTGGAAAACGTAACTCATGGCTTCACAGTCATTGCAAATTCACAGACCAAGGGACGAGGCCGTCATGGGAGGCGATGGGTATCTCCGAAAGGCGGCATCTGGATGACGTTAATTCTACTACCTCCGTCTAGCTCCTCCATATTGCAAGGTCTTCCATTGATTGGAGCAGTTGCCGTGGTCAACAGCATACGAGATCACCTCAAGATTGATGCAAGGCTCAGATGGCCAAATGACGTTATGGTGAATGGCCGCAAACTGGCAGGAACTATCGCAGAGAGTCACTGGAAAGGAGATTTACTACAATTCCTCCTACTAGGCATAGGCGTCAACGCTAACTTTAACGCGACCGAAATCACAGAATCGAATATGGCTGCAACCACTTTAATGGATATAAATCGAGCTCCAGTGGATAGGACGAGCCTCACATGTTCGATCCTGCAGGAGCTGGAACGGTTGCTACTTTTAGCTGAACATAACCAGGAAAAATTTCTCACGATAATACGGACGGTTGATTCTTCTATCGGATCCAAAGTTAGAATCCACCTAGAGCAGGGAACGATCAACGGAGTTTTCAAAGGTTACAACTCAGCAAACAGCGTACAGATAACCTCTAAAACCGAAACAGTGATCGTGGAAACAAGCTACGCAGTATTGGTTGATTATGAAACTTAAGGGCTACAGGAAGGTCAATGCTGCGGAATATCGCCCCATCTCAAATAGGTTCAGAATGCGCTAAGCATCCGAACAGGTTCTCCCGCGACGCTCACCGAGGACGTTAGAAACAGCCAGGTCGACGGCGAAGGCTTACAGCCATGAACATTATTGCAGCGAAAAACGACATCAACACGAATGCCCAGTGGATACTTGTCAATTGAGCTAGGATACCTGCAAGTATTGGCCCCACGGCTGAACCAAGGCCGAAGACTGCTTCATACGAACCTGTTGCAACACCTACTTTCTCGTTTGGAAAATGACGAGAAATGAAGCTTATGACTACGGGGAAGAGTACGCCAAAACAAGCACCTACTCCTACCATGATGAGTAAGAACCATTGGAAAGCTGGAAATACTGCGAGAGAGAGACCGGCCGCAACAAGAATACCTGAAGCAACGTGGAGGACTCTAGCTTCACTGAAACTCACCAATCGTTCAGATACCGAGAAGGTGAGGATTCTTGCCGTTGAAAATGCGGAGAAAAGAATCCCTATTAGAAATGGGTCAACACTCAAAGCGTTGGCGTAGCCTGGAAAAACTGTCATGATGACGCCTGAGATCATGCCATAACATAATGCGATTACGTACCATGGCAGCAGCCTCTTCATAATGGGAAGGGTACTTGAGAAATCTGTCCTAGCCTCAATGGTTCTT
The DNA here is from genome assembly GCA_964459245.1 of uncultured Candidatus Bathyarchaeia archaeon. Lineage (GTDB taxonomy): Archaea > Thermoproteota > Bathyarchaeia > 40CM-2-53-6 > 40CM-2-53-6 > FEN-987. The sequence goes on along the minus strand of CAYWMG010000498.1, from coordinate 1,532 downwards.
CTTGGGTGACTTGGAACGATCCATATGAATACGAAGAGAAGCGAGAATGCCATGAGGATGGCAGAGATCGTGAAGAGCCAAATGAAACCGAATCCTTGAACCACTAGTCCACCAACCATTGGTCCAATCAGATAACCCGACCCCCAAGAAACGCTGTACAATCCCATCTCTCTGACAAGTCTCTCCTTCGGCGCGAGATCTATCACCAACACTTCTGATATTGGCCAATAAAACGCGAAAGCAAAACCGGTTACCGAACGTATGAAGGCAATCTCTAGTACCGAACGGGAGAGTGTTAATGCCCACGTGCCGAGGATAATTACCGTGATCGACAGTGAAAACATCCAAACTCGGTTAAACCTGCTCGCTAGGTGACCAGCTACCATGGGGATTACGGCATAGGTAATCGAATACGCTGCACCAATAAGGCCAAGGTCCAGAAAAGAAGCTCCCAGCCCCTGCGCGAAAACAGGTATAAAGTACGTGTACATGCCCGCTCCCAAACAGGTTACGAAGACACAAACATACAATCGCAGCAGTTCACGCGTCAGTTCTGAAACACTTCGCGCTTACCACTCAATCATCACATATAATTTGTTGAATCGAATTCCATCTGCGAAAACGTTCAAACAATTTTAATCATGATGCTCATGTCTAAAATTGTTTGAAAGAACGTGCCCAAACGATGAAGCTCGGTAACGTGAAGCGTTATACTGTTGAGTTTCGGTTGATGTTTGGTTTCAGTCGATGAGCCATTATTGTGAAGCATGTTTACCCGCTAAGATATTTCGATGAAATGGCCAAAAACAACCGAGCAAAACCCTCGTTGCGTTCAAATGCAACCTATATCCACGCGTAGATTCAATCAGAATTAAAATTCATCAGCGTGGATAACCTCCACTTGCGGCGAAGCCTAAACGGCAACTGATTTAAACGGCTATTAGGAATGCGTGCAAGTCAGGAAGATCAGCAATGAATGGCCAACTCGATCAGTCTCTAAGTAAGAAGATAGAACAACTTCGAGACTTGAGAAAGAGAGCACTCTTAGGTGGTGGCGAGGAGAAGATTGCCGATCAGCACGCGAAAGGGAAACTCACAGCTCGGGAGCGGCTTAACCTGCTATTGGACGAAGGCAGCTTTCTCGAGATGGACTCTTTCGCGGTGACAGGAGACGCTAGTGAAGCGAATGCCCTCGGCGATGGAGTTGTTACCGGCCACGGCAGAATTGACGGCCGTGGTGTGTACGTGTTCGCTCATGATTTCACAGTCTTCGGAGGGTCTCTCGGAGAAACCTTTGCTAGAAAGGTCTGCAAGATTATGGACAATGCGTTGAAAGCTGGCGCCCCGGTCATCGGATTAAACGATTCAGGCGGTGCCAGGATACAAGAGGGGGTGGTAAGCTTAGGCGGTTACGCCGAGATCTTCTACAGGAACGTACTTGCCAGCGGGGTTGTTCCCCAGATATCCATCATTATGGGCCCATGCGCTGGCGGAGCGGTCTACTCACCCGCTCTAACAGACTTCGTAATCAT
>CAYWMG010000497.1:0-2906 GCA_964459245.1 uncultured Candidatus Bathyarchaeia archaeon | reverse complement strand
CCGCAAGATTTTCCGGGTTATACAGTCCTTCCTTGATTGGGATTGCGAGGTCGCCCGCTTCCTTCAGAACCTGTTCTCTTTTGTCCACGTACACTTTTGACCGAAGGAATACGCTCTCATGAATCTCCTGCCGGTTTGGGGCGTTTGAGCCGACGGCGTTGATATGGACGCCTGGTTTCAGTTGGTTTCCGAACAGTATGGGTTTCGTGGCGGTTGTTGCAGTGCAGATAACATCAACCTTGTAGAAATCATCCACTTTACTGGTTGGTTGTAACTCAATGTTCAGTTTGGTTCTTGCATCGTTGACGAAGGCTTGAGCTCTGACTTGGTCAATGTCGTAGATGTATCCGCCTTCGAGTTTCGTGATCGATGCGATTGCCTCTAGTTGGCCAAATCCTTGTACGCCTGCTCCCGCTATTCCTACTGTTGCGGGATGGGGGTTTGCGAGATGTTTTGTGGCGATGGCGGATGCTCCGCCAGTTCTGAGTTGAGTCAATCTGCCCGCGGATATGATGGCGAGGAGGTGTGCATCTTCGGGGTCGAAGAGTAATGTGGCGAAGTAGGTGGAATGCGGTTTTCGTTTTGCTGGTATTCCGAGAAGAACTTTGAGTCCAGTCGCTTTTATTTTCTCTACCGAGGCAGCCATGATTCGAACCAGTGCAGTGGGATTGTTGGTTGGTTGAATTATTTGCCGTTCGGGTTGGACTGTACGTTTTTCACTCTGTTCACGAAATGCGTCTTCCAGGCATGTGACTGTCGATTTCATGTCAAGTATTTTCGCGACGTCTGATTCCTTCAATAATAGAACCAATTCAAGCCCTCTTTACGTTATTCGATAATGCTGGAAAGTTGTCTATCCTGCTCTCCACCGTGTCGCCGTCGCTGATGACTACGGCGCCGGGTGTTCCGGTGGATATGATATCTCCCGGTTCCATCGTCATAACCTTCGAGTGAAAGGAGATTAGTTTGTTCAAGGAGAAGATCATGTTACTGATCTTATTAGTTTTCCCAACCTCGTTATTATGGACAGTAGTCACATGAAGGTTCTGGATATCACTGATCTCGTCGGGGGTGAGAATCATTGGGCCGAAGCTGAAGAAGGTGTCAAAGCTTTTCGCTACCGTGAGAAAACGAGGGTTGCGTTGTAAAATATCCTCAGCGGTCATGTCAATTATGGGAACGTAACCGAAGACAACTGACTCCGCCTCATCTTCAGCAACATTCTTGCAACGTTTACCGATTATGATTCCTAATTCTGCCTCTGCCGTGACCCTTTTTGATTGTGGAGGTAGTTTTATGGTTCCCAGGTGTCCTATGATGGTTGTTCTTGGTTTCATAAAACTCGCCGGCTCATCCGGAAGCTTGGCACCCAAATCTGCTGCATGCTCTTTGTAGTTCAATCCTATTCCCCAAATCTTCGGAGGCGTGTAGTATGGTGCTGCGAATCTGAAATCATTCATCGCCTCTTTGATTCCGCCACCTTCCTTGATTAATACGTCATGAGCTTTCCGGAGTTTAGATTGAGAAACCTCATCATTGAGAACATCAAAAAGGCTAATCGGGAGATCTATGCCTGTACTTTTGCTCAGGGAATGGAATGAGATAAGTTTCCCACCTAACTCCAGTGCCCCTACCATCTCAAGGTTTCGTCTTACGGAACAGAGACGCAACTCTTATCGATCGCCCATTCCGAACGCATGCATTAAAGCCTGACGAGACGCTTGATGGGCCTTCAAGACACCCATAGCACATAGGCAAAGAGGCATGGATTACCAATCGAGGTCAGCAACGAGCATTACCGAGAATATCCCGTCTCTAATCCTTGGTCCAATATGCTCGCAAATTGCACAACGAGTCCACAAATAACCCGCAGATAGTTCGCAGAACCATTACAAATAGACCACAAAATGCTAGCATAACCACACACAATAGCCCGAATCAGGTGATGGGAACACCAAAACCCTGTGTATTTCGGCTATCCAACGCCTCGAAAGGTCTGGCTGGTTGTGTGGTGGTTATTTGTGTTCTATTTGTGGATTGATTTGTGGATTTGACTGGCTTAATTGCGGTTGATAGATTGAATCCTCCAACTTGCCATCTCAACAGGTATCGGAATCTGCAGTCATGGATGAGTGGGAATGATTAAACCCAATCTTACCCAGTTTCTGGTTATTACTAGTATGTAGGTAACTACTAAATAGTGGTCTAATCATTATGGCGGCGCGACAACAGATGCAGACTCTCCAGGAACTTCCGAAGGATCTTCAACAAGCAGTCAACGCGCTTAGACGCGGAGAATTCGTCCTAATACACGATTCAAAATCACGCGAGAATGAGGTTGATTTGATCGTCGCCGCAGAAAAGATTACACCAGACCAGGTCTACACAATGCGTCGAGATGCTGGCGGTTTACTCTGTGTGGCGATCGACCATACAGTTGGTAAACGCCTGGGAATCGAATACCTCCATAACATATTCGATGCATCCTCATCACGATTCCCCATCCTACGCGACCTGGCTGAAGAAAGAGAGGCCTATGGCGATAGACCAGCCTTCTCCATAACCATCAATCATCGCCACACCTTCACAGGAGTCACCGATCAAGATAGAGCGCTAACAATCTCACGCTTGGGGCATGTATGCAAGAAAGTGCTGGATAATGATCCCAGGTCTAGACTTGACTTCGTACGAGAATTCAAGTCTCCAGGCCATGTCTATTTACTTCTCGAAGCCGAAGGCTCTCTAGCTCGAAGACGTGGCCATACTGAACTATCCGTGTATCTTTGTAAATTGGCAGGGATTACCCCCGCTGCAGCAATTTGCGAAATGCTTGATGGAAGAACGCATCGTGCTCTATCGGTCGACGATGCCGAGTCCTATGCTCAAGAACATAAACTATCTATCAT
>CAYWMG010000496.1:0-9301 GCA_964459245.1 uncultured Candidatus Bathyarchaeia archaeon | reverse complement strand
TGAACACGTAGTAAGTTAAATTGTCACCAGTGAATGTGCTGTTATGAACAATTATTTCAGGCCACATAAAATAAATCCCCAAGAAGAGAATCAGGCCTATGTCGGTGAAATAGACGCCGCGAACGTTAAGCGATAATACTTGTTGAAGATGTATTCTCAGAATTTGCAGATGGCCCCTAGTAGGCCGAATTAGGGCCGGACGCGTCTGCGCTACTCTCTTTGGGTTTTCAATTGGTGCAGGCACGCGATGGTCCTGGTCAGTGGTAGCTCTAGGAACGCTAGCCTGATGTACAACCGTCTCGCAGGCGTGGCAGACCGCTTCGTCATCAGCCATCGTCGCATAACAATACCTGCAGAATTTCAACGCAGAACACTCGATTGTGTACCAATCTATCGGAATTGATGTTCTTAAAATTTCAGAGGTGATATGTATGAATTTCTAAAGCATCTAATGGTCATATGGCTATCGAATACCCCATTCTAACGGAACAAGTCTTCTTCTTTAGGTCGGATTAGTTGTTGAATTGATCCTGATCCTTTCGCGTAGTCCACTCCTCTAATGATAGCAACGGGGATTCCATCGCTCTTCCTCATTACGAGTTCTGCTGCGGAGGCTAATTCGTCAGCTATCGCTATTTGAGTCACCTTAAGTTGGTTTCCGAACATGTCCCTTGTGCCTCTGTAATCCATTATGGGGTTCAATCCGTCTATTCCGATTGCAACATTGACTTGGCCATTTCTCCAGGCACGTCCGAAAGTGTCAGAGATTATCACGCCCACATCTGCTCCAGTCAATTCTCGGATTCGCTTTCGTAATTTTTGAGCTGCCCGGTCTGGATCGATGGGCAGCAGTATTGCTAGGTCGCCGTCTCCTGCGTTCGATCGATCGACACCTGCATTGGCACAGACGAAGCCATGACGAGTCTCCACGATAATGTGAGGCCCTCGCATTCTTATTATGTTAGCAGCCTCCCTCAGTATTACCTCCACATGTTTTGGATCCTTCTCACAATTGCCCGCGATGGTATTTGCAAGTGTAGATGGGGTCACGGTTTGCAGGTCTACTACTCTGCCTTCAGACTTTGACACTATCTTTTGCGCGACGACTATGATGTCATGGTCAAGAATCTGTATGGATTGGTCTCGGGCTGCTCGTACCAGTTGGTCGCCGATATCATCGTGCGATTTTACCAGAGGCATTTTGGCTATGCCGATTATTTGAATCAAGCTACCTTCATCCTGAGAAGAAAGATTCGAGTTTCTTTGTTCCAGCCAAATCTTCGAATTCTACTCCGAGGGCATCCAGCACTTGTTCGAAGGTTCCGCGAAGATATTCAACGTACTTTTCACTGTCAACCTCTTCAAGTTTTGCTAACTGAACCGGCTTCACGCCAAGCTCTCCGCGTACCTTTACGAATGAGATTATGTCGCCAGGTTTCATTTCAGTGCCTGCTTGCTGGAGAAGTCTAGCGGCCTTCACATGTTGAGGTGTCGTCTTGGTGTAGTTTGCTGGATCTCTACTCATCATCATCGAGAAGGCGAGTTCCTCTAACGAGTACTGCTTATTCCGCAGTTTTACGTAACATTCCTTGACGATCTCAGTAATCTTTGTCTTGACAACTTCAATGTCTTCAGGCGACTTTGCTTGGCTCAGTAGCGTTATCATTTGGTAGAAGGCGCTGTGCAGGAATCCTGGTATGTGGCGCTTCTTCCCAGTTAGGCCCTTGATGTCAACGCTTCCGTCTGGGAAGACGCCAAAGTAGTTCTTCTTTCTTGAGCTGAGAGCAAGATATCGATAGTTTTTGTCAATCTCTAGCCCCATCTTGAGTTCATCTTGAGACCATTCGATGAGTTTATTCAGAGACTCGGAGTTTTGGCTACCCAGAAAGATGGAGTCGGTGTCGCCGTAGAAGACTTCGAGTTGCAGTTCCTGAGCTTTCTGTATGGTTTGAGTTATCACATGGCGCCCAATTGCCGCTGTCGCTTCAGCCACTGGAGGGCAGTAGAGAGCAAAATTGTCGGCGCCGAAGACACCATAGGATGCATTTAGTACAACTTTGAGTGCGTCGGAGACGACCTTGTACCAGCTTTGTAGGGCGATTGGGAGGGTGTGGTCTTTGGATTTTACTTTGTACCGGTTTACTCGTAGGTCGCGTAGGGATCCGATCAGCAAGCTTTCGAGGCCACGTTTTTGGACGCAGACCCAGTGGGGTGTTCCGGGGATTAGGTTGCGTCCGCATGCTTCATTCTTGTGTGGGCATCTTACGGTCTCGTAGCCGAGATTCCAAACTTTGATGATGGATGGGTATAGTGATGCAAAGTCGAGGACGGCTACGTTGAAGTGGACGCCTGGTTTTGGTTCGACCACGATGGCGCCCTTGTACTTCTTTCCTTTGATTGCAGCTTCGGTAGTTGTTTTTCCTTTGACTTCCAGTATCTCTTCTTTCCGGGGGATGAGGTACTTGCGTTTTCTGTGGTGACAGAACATTATGCTGCGGATCCAACCCGATACGCCTTGTCTTGTGACGTCGTCAATGGTCATGTAACTGATTCTTGAGAGGGCGGTCATCAGTTTCATTACGAGGTCGTTGTTGAATGAGGTAAGGTTGAGTACGATTTGTGAATCGCGGTAGCAGTAGGCGGCTAATTGTTTGTATGATGCTTTTGTTACAGAGTCCATTTCCAGCTTTGGACTTCCGACGAGAGCCTCTCCAACTGAGTCAAGGTTGTTCTCTCGATATTTTTGTCCAAAGGCGTAGATCTGAATTGATCTGTTGAAGAAGAATTTGTAAAGGTCTATGTGTACACCGTATTTGAGGAATGCGACGTCACGGCCTAGTTCTATCGGGATCTCTTCGTTTCTGAATCCCAGCCGCTGTGCCCGGTGGTACAAATATTTGAGGTCAAAATCGTCACCGTTGAAGGTTACTACGATTGGATAATTCAATAAAGCATGAAAGAGTTCGATCAGTAATTCTTCTTCACTCTGGTAGAATTCTAGCTTGACATTTGGGGGGATGGGAGTTTGCCCATCCTCGACGCCTTCTCTTTTTAGAATAAGAACTCTGCTCGTTCCATCCGAGCCGACTAGGCTGGCGCATATTACGACTCCTTCTGCAAGTTCGGGATCTGGAACTCGTGTCTCTACCTGTTGTTGCACTTCAATATCTACAGCGACTCTCCGATATTGAGGGACTGGGCATTCGAGAAGTCTCATCCATTCATTCGCGAGCGCCTTATAGTCAGATCCTTCTTCATGAAGTAGGGCTTCAACTTCCTGGCTCGTTTGGTCAGAGGGTTGAATAGTGACTTGTTGAAGGCGTTTGTTCTTGTATTCGTAAATCATTCCAGGTTCTATGCCGCTATCGTAAATGAAGTTTTCAACGTATTTGATATCCGCTTCCCAGGCAGTTATTGCGTCACGAATTGAACCGGTTGGTTTGCCGCCAATTGTGAGTGGATCCTTTGCGATGATCTTGGTGACAGTTAACGGCATCTCTCTGAGAGCGTCATATTTCGAGTCTTCTTCAACATGATCAAAGCCCGGGTTTTTGACAACGTCAGTGTTTTTCTGAATCTCTGACATTGTTTGTTTGCTGAGGCAGTATGGTTTGTGGCCGGTGTCATCATACCAGAAATGAATTCTGTGCGAGGCTGGGTCATATAGTCGCAGAAAGCATTTCCTTTGGCTCCCGTCATAGCCGATTGAGATGAGGTATGAGGGTGGAAATTCAGTTGAGGTTGATGGTGTGAAGACTAGTGATTGCCGTTTATTAGTGGGGTGGAGTGGTTGCTCAGGCTTTTCAGTGAAGTAAGCCTCAAGAGTCAGCAGTCCAGCCTCCGAATGCGTGGAGAGTACAGAAGCTCTACTAAATAGTTGCGTGATGTAAGGGATCAAAGGTATTTTTGGGTTGATGAAGAATTCTCTGGCCATTGCGATTGAGGCGCTTAGCTGGATGGCTTATGAAGGCGTAGGCGAACGGACAGCCCTCTTTCGTGCTTCTAGCCAATTAGGCTCGACTCATGATGAACTCCGTCAGGCTCACCGAATCATAATGGAGACCACACGTTTCCGAAATCGAATCGAACACCTCACCTCCAATTTACTTTCTAACCCCAGTTTGAAACACATCCCACACGGAGTGCAAAGTTTCCTCACGATCCTTGTATACCTGAAACAGGTCGAGGGGACTGAAGCAAGAAAACTCCAACGGGTAGTCTCGTTGGGTAGACAGATCTTGGGATGGAAGGTGTTGCATCCTTACGAGGAAGCAATCGGGAGAATTCTAACTAAACAGAGCACCATCAGGCCTCAGGACGAATATGAGAGAGTTGCTCTCGAAACTTGCCATTCGGTCTGGTACGCGAGGCGAGTAATGCTAGTATTCGGCCGCAACGTTGGCCTTCAAATTCTACAGCGAAACTTGACTAATGTTCCGCTGTACGTTAGAGCGAACCCTCTGATCGCCCCTTCCGGTTTGGATCAGCAGAAGTTCAAAGACGTCGTGGAAGTTGATGGCCTTCGAAAAGTCTGGAGGCTGGACCATCTCAAGACTTTGAGCCAGCAACGGGGAGCCGTAGCAGCTGGAGAAGTTGTCATCCAAGACCTGTCTGCGGTCGTGGCAGGCTTGGTGGCCTCCCCTCTGGTTGGGAATACGGTATTGGACGTCTGTAGTGCTCCGGGGAACAAAACGAGCCACTGTGCAGCGTTAATGGGTAACGAGGGGCGCATACTCTCTGTAGACGTCTCGCCGGAACGGATGGTGCAATGGAGCCATGAGATGATAAGGACTGGATGTTTGATCGCTGAACCAATTATTGCGGACGCCAGTAGGCTTGAGCTCAATGTTGAAGCGGACGTAGTGATCGTGGACCCACCCTGTTCAAACTCTGGGGTCTTTGCGAAGAACCCAAGCATGAAATGGAGAACCACCCCCTCACGTCTTGACTCGTTAACAACCCGGCAATTCATGATCTTACAGTCATCTGCGAGACACGTTAAGAGTGGTGGCACTTTGATTTATTGCACTTGCAGCATACTGCCGGAGGAGAACGAGGACGTCTTGTTGAATTTCTTACGCAGAAATCCGGACTTTCATTTCGAGCGTCAACAACCCTTCCTTGGATCGCCGGGCTTGAAGGGCTTCAACCGATGTCAACGGTTTTACACACACTTGCACCATTGCAATGGGTATTTCATAGCAAAACTACGTAGAGACTAGAATAGAAACTTCCCAATAGCTGGCTTACTCTCATGAACAGGCGCACATGGTAAAGCTTTATCTCGCATTACGGAACGTCCGTACCGATCGGACAGGATGAGAGGATGAGGGATTGAGTGAAGTAGTTCGAGAACGCTCCGCAGGCGTTTGGGTTGCATTGGTGATCTATGCACTTGAAGGAATTTATTTGTTAGGATTTTGGTCCATGCTCGACCGAGCGGCGTATCACCTCGCATTATTAGGTGTAGTATCAGTCGTTATTGCGATTGCGTTGTTGAGACTTTCTCGTTGGGCATATTGGTTGGGGCTGTTCACGTTTCTAGTCTGTTTCGTGGATGTTGCCTTTGCATTGGTGACTTCAGTAAACTTTGTTGGTTGGAACCCTAATACGCAGACTCTTGCGTTCAACGCCTCAATGGTCATCTATCTTCTTTTCCTCTGCTTTGGATTTTTGCTGTTGATAGACAGAAGAAGCATATTACGGTCAGATGCGATATTGGATACTCTGAATAAATTCTCTAAGGCTAAGACTTCGGGTACGTCTGATAAAACTAGTTAGTATAGCCAGTAGTTTTGTTATACTAACTGGATCGTGCGGATCCCATCTTCGGCGTTCGGTAGAAGTAGGACGTCTTCGAGAATAATCCTTCAATGGTTGCGCGAGTGTTGCTTAGAAGTAATCCATACACAATAGCGCCTAGGTATCCTAGGTGTGTGATTCTCGTCAGCTTGCTCGCACCTAACTGAGAGAATTGAGAGACCGTGACTGCCGCTGCCGCTAGCGGCGCGCTGTAAATGACCAGGGATAGGAGAAAGGTGATGAGAGCTACTTGATATCTCCAAAAACTCAAGAGCCAGAATGAGGGAGGAAAGATCGAGTAGTAGAGAAGACCTACTACGATTCCAATTATAGTTAGTGGGCAGATGAAGTAGGTGGATAGATGCAGGATCGCCTCCAACTTCTGAAAGACACTCAGCCGATCACTGCGTATGATCGCCCTCCCATGTTTTCTCAAACATTCCGAGTACCCCTTTGCCCAGCGAAATTGTTGATGTCTCAAATTATCGAAGGTGGGAGGTATCTCTCCCGGGCATACGACGCTTGGAACGTAGATGTACCTCCATCCCTTGAGGTGTAGCCTTATCGATAGATCCAGGTCTTCTGCAAGTGTGTCAGCACTCCATCCACCAGCATCCTCAATAGCTGTACGTCTGAAGACTCCGCAAGTGCCGCTGAAATGTGCAAGGAGATTGCCGACGTAGCGAGCTCGCTGATCTACGAATGCGTAGATATCGATTCCCAGTGATATTGCTTTGGCAATCCATGAAAATTGTCCATCCAAGTAGCTCCATCGCGATTGTACAAAGGCAACCTTAGGGTCCACGAAGAGGTATGGAACCATCTTCTTGAGGAAGTTGGCGGGGGGAACATAGTCAGCATCGAACAATGCTATGAATTCACCGCTACTATTCCGCATTGCCACATCAAGCGCGCCCGCCTTGAAACCAGTTCTATCTTCACGATGTATTACCTTGACAAGATGAGGGTGTTCTGTTTCAAACGACTTGGCAATTTGTGTAGTTTCGTCGGTTGAATCATCCATCACAATTATCTCTAACTTCTCTTGAGGGTAATCTTGTCTAACGCACGCGTTCAACAATCGCTTGGCCACTCTCGTTTCGTTAAATAATGGTAAGTGTATGGAAATTTTAGGCCAGGAAGCTAACTGCGGAGGATCAGCCACTTTATTTTTACCACGCAAAGAGACCAGCGTGAGAAGCCATATGTTGAATGCATAGATTGAGATTATTCCCGTGATAATGGCGACCATGAACAACACAACCTGTTGAAGGTTGGTTAGGTTCGCGGGAAGCAGTGGCATGCTCTCGTACGTCCGATTGCGTATCCAAATTTGTTCCAGTATAAGAGTTTCCCGATATTACTCCTCGGGAAACTAGAACGCAATAGGAAGTGAATTCTAGGCTGAGAAAGATGATCCAAGGCTTATCTACCATTGATGCTGTAAGTTAGTCTCGGTAACGTATTCTTATATCTAAGAAATCATTAGATGAATCAGATTGGGTATGAGTTATGTGAGTAGAGTGACCTCTGCCGGGCAGTTAACCATACCAAAGAAGATCAGACAGAGGCTCGGCCTGCGGGGTGCGTCCTTTGTAGTCCTCGACGAAGCGGAGAACGTGATCTTGTTGAGGCCGTTCGAGGCTGACGAGGAGACTTTGAAGATTCTGCGTAGGAAATTCAAGAAGACCGGTTTGACGAGGGCACACGTGAGTGCGATTGTGGAAAGAGAACGAACAAAGCACTGGAAAGAGACAACTCACGATATTCGTTGACGCAAACACGATCGTAAGCGGACTAATCTTTGAAGGAAACGAGGCTCTCCTGCTCAGGTTAGGGAGAATAGGTCTCTGCAAGCTGATTACAACACATTACGTCATCGATGAGGTCACAAAAGCGCTACATGCAGCTGAATTTCGTTTAAGCGAAGAAGAGATCATTACGCTCTGGACATACACCAATAAATGCATTCGAATAGGTAAAGCTCCCAATCCATCACAGCTTGGTAAATACTCGTCGAGGTTAACTGACAAGAAGGACGTGCATGTTCTGGCTGGATTCAGTGAGCTTAACTGCGACATCCTAGTGACGGGGGACAAGGAGTTGCTGAGGAAGATGCCCAAGGCGAAGACAACTAGGCAGGCTCTTGATATGCTTCTAGACGAACATAATTTTTCGTAACCATTAACGGGTGATCTGACGAGCAGGAAACTGCTCCGATCATCTTGTCAAAAAAATCAAAACGACCATACAGGAGACTTACCAGAGAGATGTTTGGAGAACAAAAAAAGTTGTCTTACTTTAGCGATGGAATGAATTTGATCTCCATACGATTATTACTAGGAGTGTAAACCTGCCTTGGCTTCTAGCGTTTATGGGACGTACAAAACAGGTCACACCCTAACACAACCATGAAAGAGACACGACCCACAAGCTGTCATAGGAGTAGTAGAATCCTAATCTACCGGTAGACGACTTCTCGTCGCGCAATTCTGAAAACAAGAATTTCTTCGTTGGAAACTATAACGTAGAGGATTCTGTAGTCTCCAATCCTGAGTCTGTAGGCGTTCTGCGCACCTTTTAGCTTCCTACAGTCACTGGGAAATGGAGTTTCCAACAATTCCGCAATTCTCTCTTCCAACCGTCTTCTTATGCCAACGGGAGAATTGTCGAGCGCTCTCTACGCCTTTCTTGATAGGAATACTCTCAATGCTTGCGTGTCCTTACTCGAGTAGCTTTGAATGGAATACTCTTACCGTTACTATACTCCTTAAGCGCATCGCGAAGTGCTGCCTTATCGTCTGCCGACATTTCCTCAGCAAGCGCTGCTTCAATAGCCTCAAGCCTATGCCTGATTAGGTTAAGCTCCCGTTCGAGAATTACTTTGGACATCTCTGCAATAGAAAACTGGGCGCAATTTATAAACTGTTATGGACCAACTCCAAGATTTTGAAGTGAGATTAATTCTCAGATTTCGAACCTGTCTTGATTTCTTGGAGGGGGTTCACGGTTGCTTTAACCCCTTTTGATTCTTGGGCTTTCTTGACGTAGCAATTGGGGCAAGAGAGGATTGGTCGGCTAAACCTTCTTCCCTTCCATTTGATCTGAACCATCTGAAAACCGCACTCGGGGCAGAGCTTTGTGGTTAGGGCTAAATCTGCCATACGTGTGGGTGGCAATGGGAGTGAAAACTTGCAATCGGATATTGTCTTGTGACCTATGAAGCGTTTGCCGTTCTTGCTAGAAATTTGAATTAATGATTGTTCACATTTGGGACAGGGGACGCTGAGAGTTATTTTTTCTGTCAACATTTCTCTAATTGTGGTAGTGAGTCGTGTACCAATCTCTTCTTCCTTAGCTTTTAGGTCTTCGAGGATTGGTCTCAAGTATTCGATCGCTGCATGTACAACGTGTTCTCTAGTCTCTGTTCCCTGTTCGATCTGTTCCATCATGGTTTCAAGTTCGCGTGTGAACTTGACGTCCATGATTTTCGGGCAGT
>CAYWMG010000495.1:0-3978 GCA_964459245.1 uncultured Candidatus Bathyarchaeia archaeon | reverse complement strand
CAACAAGTCATACATGCCGTGGGCCTGGCAACCAAAGTTGAAGACTATAGCCGATGAGTTAGGCATACTACTCTTTTCGACTGCGTATGATCCTTCAGCGGTAACTTTCCTAGAAAAGATGAATGTGCCGGCGCACAAGGTAGCATCATACGAAGTCGTTGATATTCCGTTGATTGAAACGCTAGCCCGAACGGGGAAGCCACTAATTATCTCTACGGGCATGGCGAGCATGGTCGAGATTATAGAGGCCATCGATGCGGCTCGAGAAGCAGGGAATAACCAGATAGCCTTACTGAAATGCACTAGTGCATATCCTCCTTCCTTCGAGCAAATCAATCTACGTACAATTCCGAACATGATAGAAACATTCGGTGTCCCGGTGGGAATCTCTGATCACACGCTAGGCAATGTTGTTCCAATAGCGGCAACAGCAATCGGCTCTTGCATAATAGAAAAACACCTTACGCTTTCCCGTTCCGACCAAGGATCTGACAGCTCTTTTTCACTAGAACCCAAAGAATTCAAGGACATGGTGGATGCGGTTCGTCTCTGCCAAAAGGCGTTGGGTAGAAAATACTACGGGGTAACGGAAGAGGAAGCTGCAAGCTATGCTCTTCGGCGCTCACTGTTCGTTGTGGACGATATGAAAGCAGGTGATACGTTTACATCTTCTAACGTAAGATCGATTCGTTCGAGCAGTGGGTTGCATACCCGATACCTCGGGCGCATAATAGGACGCCATGTGAATCGAGATGTCAAACGCGGGACACCACTTGCGTGGGAGATGATAAGGGAAGACGAGATTAGACCATAACGCAATGGACAACGACGGCTTCCCCGAGCTAACACCTGATTTCTTAGTCGAGAAGCAACCGCGTCAACTACTCTAAAAGCCGAGGCGATATTGCGCCGAATTCTCATGAACGGATGCCAAATCGACCGCTATGCAATTTAGCAGTCAAGATCTCGGCCACCCTAGTTGCGCCTAATCCGTCGTACATTGATTGACCAGCCTCGCTCATCTTCTTACGTCTGTGAGCCTCAGTCATCAATTCTTGAGCCGCATTCCTCACTCGGTCCAACAAATCGGCCTGGCCAACGTTTCCAGCCATATAGAGAAAACCAGCAGCCGCTAGCGCGCTGATGTTCCTGGCTTGATTTTCCGCCACTTGCACGCTTATCGTCGGGGTCCCTGTCGCTGCAAGTTCATACAGCGTCTGACCTCCACCTGATATGGCAAGGTCAGCTTCGGACATAAGGTCGCGGATCAGGCTCGGGTCTTCGAGGACTCTAACGTGATGCCTGCAGTTTGCTGCGATTGATCTGATCTTGTTCCGGTTCTCAAAGAAAGGACCTATGATGGGCATGAGGACGAACTCCCCAGGTATGCCGTCGAGCGAAGTGAGAAGACGTGGCATAAGGTCGTTGGGATCTCCAGCGCCGAGAGTTAGAAGTATGTTCTGCACCACGTCATTCACTTTTCTCACCTTCAAGTGCCGAAATTCAGGACGCATTAACGCGTACTTTGGTCCCAACAAGAAAGTTGTGTCACCTGACGAAGACACGTAGGCCAATTGCTGGGCATAGGCTGATCCGTTGATGACAATGTGGGAGGTAAACGGAAAGAGAGGTATGTCGTTGATCACCACTAAGAATAGCCCTGCGTCCCTCACTTGAGTCAAGTACCCAGCGGTTATCCCATACGAATCAACTACGACCGCGTTGCACCCGTAGTTATGGGCTGTCTTGATAACGCCAGACAAATCATCCTTTACGCCTTCGCCTACGTCCACTGTTGCGAAACCAAGCTTTCCCGTCCGCCTACGGGCCTCTTTATCGGTGACAAGGAAAACACATTCTATCCCCCCTTCACAAAGCGAAAACGCCAAAGACAAGCATCGACAAAGATGACCCAAGCCTGCCTTGTTTCCTGTGTCCACTCTGAAAAGAGTAGACGTTTCCTCATCACCTTTCAAGGCAGCGCCAATAACGATGGCGGCTTCCACAATCATTGCCTTAGGTGTATTTGATCATAACTCTCTGGACGAACAGGATTCGGTAACAAGGTCAAGGATGACCCGTCCTCCTATGTTGCGGATGGTTATCAAGCGCGTTCAAAACACGACTTACACCAGACTTGTCAACACGATTTGTAGATGTGTCACGCGCAACACCCTATCCTTTGGACGCAATAGAAGGTTAGGGTTTGCACACTTCCGCGCCTACAATGCTTGTTTCTGTTGGACATCGCGATTAATTTGTAGCCATTCAGGATTGTCCTGGATAGCGATCAAGACGTCTCGCCAAGAGAAATGGTCATGGCCGAAGTATGCGTAAATCCTTCGAACCAACGCGAGGTCTTCGATTGTGTCCACAGTCCAACGCAAATTGGAAAAGTTTTGCGTCTGTTCGACACTATGCAGCCGAAACAACTCTGGGTGCTGTCGAATGTAAGGCGTTACGTGCTCACGTGAGGAATATTTCTTATCACATTGCCATGCTTTGCGTAGTGCGGAGTAACTGAAAACCTCAACATCTAAACCGCGCGGAAAGGTACGCGGTTCAAGCGTGTTACTCGCATAGTCACAGTCATGTGCCATCACAAAACCTCTAATCGTCGTGTCGATCAGAGAGGGATCGACTAGTGGACAATCTGAAGTGATTCGCACGACTACATCCGCATGATAGGCTTGAGCTGCTCGAAAGTAACGGTCCAAGACATCGTCTTCTGATCCTCGGAATTCAGGCCATCCGTGGGCTTCACAGAGGTTAGCAATCGCGTCGTCGGAAGCTTTGATCGTCGTCGCGACTATTACATCGTTGAGTAATTTGGCCCGTTTCGTTCGTTCCACGACTCGCAGAAGCATCGGTTTGCCTGAAATCCGCATCAACACTTTCCCTGGCAAGCGTGTGGAACCAGTCCGAGCCTGAATAATCGCCACAAATCTTTTTTCCACAAGATCTGGCCTCGATTGCCAGCTGACGGAATTGATTGATATATTAGGTGCCCCCCCAAGAAGCTAACCAATGTATCTTTTATGCTGATATCAAAACTACTTAAGAGGTTCATTGTTGAGGTGCACTACTTGCTTTGCACCACGACGGTGTTTTGCCGTTCAATGGAAAAACAATAGCGGTATCACATGGTAGATTGCAGAGGCGAGCATTGGAAATGCCTGATCTCATCGAACAAACGAAGGTCTGGACAGGGGAATTTGGCAGAGAATACACGAATAGGAACGCAATCTCACAAGAGGAATTGGATTCGGAGTATCGGAAACGATATGGAATTTCGCGTACTGAAATGAACACTCTTATGCTGAGCGAGTTCGATCCGTCCTGCTCGATTGCGGAGGTTGGATGTAACGTTGGAAATCAGCTGCTTCTGCTGCTGAAGATGGGTTTCAGCGAACTACACGGGATTGAGGTTCAAAGACTTGCGATCGAGCTCCTTCGCTCAAGAAGTAGGAATTTGAGGGTTGTCCGAGGCACTGTTTTCCATATTCCATTCCGAAATGCAAGTTTCGATCTTGTATTCACCTCAGGCTTGCTGATTCATGTTCATCCCAATGATATCTTGGCGGCCATGGTGGAATTACACCGGTGCGCAAGAAAGTACCTCTGGGGATTCGAGTATTACGCGGAAAACTACACTGCAATAACGTACCGAGGCCATGATAACTTGCTCTGGAAAGCTGACTTTGCGAAGATGTACCTGGATCGCTTCGATGATCTTGAATTGACTAAGGAAATTCGATTCAGAAACCTTGACGACCCACGAAACGTTGATTCGATGTTCCTGCTTGAGAAGTCTGCATGATCTCCCACTCATACGTGACGTGATCCAGGCAAGAAAGAGCTTATCAATCGCTGGGCCGGTTCCGGCATTAAGTTAAGTGGTATTCAATGGGCTACTCATTTGATGGCAAATCAATCTTCATCTCGGGTGGTTGTGGGAGCCTAGGATCCTCCATCCTG
>CAYWMG010000494.1:0-3826 GCA_964459245.1 uncultured Candidatus Bathyarchaeia archaeon | reverse complement strand
GGTAGCGCCGTCTGTCTTCAGCGTTACCTCCGTCCTAGCCCTAAATCCAACTGTTGTCGAAAATATCTAGGCTTTATAGGATGGGTGAACTCCCGCTTGTTCTTTGTCCACAAGAATCCGATTAGCCGCCAGATCCTCAAGCGCAACAACCACCCTCTCTGCGCCATTCACGATGAAGTATCCTCCCGGGTCGAGCGGATCTTCGCCGATACCAACCAACTCTTCTGAGGTCATGCGTGCTAGTGGACAAATTTTGGATCGCAACATTACGGGGAAGTCGCCAATGTAGACGATCTCCGTCTGACCCTCCCGTTCTCCAATGACGGGAGTCATTTCAAGATGCAGTGGAGCGGCGTATGTTAAGTTGCGAATTCGCGCTTCGGTGGGGAAAATTTGTCTTTCTGAGCCATCAACCTCAGTTACGCGTGGGGTTCCGATCTCTATCTTGCCCAGCTTAATCTTGAGAGGATAATCCTCAATCTCGATGGGGATTTCTCCGCTCTCGTCAACAATTGCTTGAAGCCCAGTCTCTATAAAGTCGTTATACGAGTCGACGTGTTGTCTGACAAGACCCGTCTCGTCAAGGAAACGTTTTATCAATTCCCATATCTGGGGACTTACCATTGTGCTTGATGTTACGCTCATATTTTCACTAACTTTCAACTACAAAACGATAAACGACTACTTCACCTGCGGTGGCGCTCTTTCGAGTGATTCGCAAAATATCTCCGGGCTTGGCAGAAAGCGCCTGGGAAGCTGGATCGCCTGCCTTGATATATGGAAGCTGATGCGGTTGAATATGAAACTCCTGCATGAGTTGTTCAGCTTCCTTCTTTGAAAGCAGCTCATGTTTTGGAACTATTTGATGCTCGAAGATGTCGTAAGACTTTTCTTTTTCAGCTTCTTTCTTCAAACTAAGTATTCTCTCCACGGAGAACGATGAAAGATTCATCCGGCCCTCGAGGTGAGCCCAACCGAAACTTTCCCGAGAACACCCTGACGGACGCTAATAAAGTTTGATGATTTAGGCTCTACGCTGGTTGTATCCAACGCCCGACTTGCCAAGGACCAGAAAGATTTGGGCGTACCTTAATACAATATCTGAGGGTCCTTATTTACTTCACTCAGATGGGATATTTCCAGTAATACCTTGCAACGCCTCCGGACCTCTCCACATCCTGTTTCGGACGAACCTGCGAATAACAACCCACATGCCATTCTTCGTAGTCTTATCGATAGACTTTCCGAACCTGCTGGATGAGCGGAGGCCCTATTGTTCCTAGAAGCACAGCGGTCGTTAACTCATGTACGAACCCGAATGGATATGGACTCTGATTACCAGGCATGAAAGGAATGTATAATGCGAGAACGGCCGGGAACCAAGGGTAACTGTAGAGTATGGCATCAATTACCGACGTTGAAATGTCGAAGAAAGCTGTGAGAGTGAAACCGGTGATGGCCAACCTCCAACGATTGAAGCTCAGTGACTTGCTCCACACGAAGCCTGCAATCAACCCAATAATCCCCATACAGACTGAGCTCTCCATCGTCCAAACTCCGGCTCCGAAGGGGCTTGTCAAGTCGCTCAGAGTCATGCTTAGGAAGCCCGCTCCGAACCCGGCTAGAGGACCAGCAACTATTCCGCCAACGATCACCAGAAAGGCGACGGGCTTAATGTCTGGCGGGCCACCAGCCAGAATGAACCGGAAAGCAACATTGCAAGCGGAGAGGCATGCGATTAATGTTAACGTTCCAGTTTTGCTGGGCATCTGTCCGTCGCCTACGCGAATTGCCCAGTTGAAGGATTTAGGCTAAGATTTGACTGTGCTGCTAGAACATGTTTATTTTTTGAAAGTCTGAGTATAGTACACGAGACGGGTCTGCTCCTAGCCAATCTTGAAGAACCGTCGCGTATACCTGCCTGAAATCAACTGTGAATCTCAAGTCGCCATTATCCAAGTCGGTGAGGCTTGGATATTTTCCGTAGAGTCCTCCGCTGACGCGTCCCCCAATTAGAAACATGGGTTCTGCGCTGCCATGGTCTGTTCCGCGGCTTCCGTTCTCTTTAACTCTGCGACCAAACTCTGAAAATGTCATAACCATCGTATCGTTTCCTTTTCCTTTCGAGTCCATATCCTTGTAGAAGGCTGCTATTCCATCGCTGACAGTCTTGAGTAGATTTGCCTGTGTATCTTTCTGATTCGCATGCGTGTCGAAGCCTCCGATTTGGAGATAGACGATTTTGGGACTCAGGCTGGAGGTTATGATTTGGGCGGCTAGTTTGAGGCGGTTGGCGAAATCGTTCTTCGGATAGGTTACTGAGGTTTGGTAATTGGAAGCTGCTTGTTGGACTATGCCTGAGGCACTGATGGCGTCCAGTCCCGCATCGACCATTGCGTTCACTAAGTCGTTGTATTCCTGACATGAACTGCATTGAATCGAATCCAAGGCCTTGATTGCCTGCTCCGATCGTGTCTGCGTAAAGTTTCGATTCAGTGGTCTGACTCGGAAACTGGCTAGGTTCTCTATAGCCATTCCGCGTTGTTGTTGCCCGATCAAGGTAGGTGACAGCAATGAATCTAAGTCTATCGCGTTGATGCTGCTGTCTAATGGTTTGGCAGCGTCAAGGTATCGTCCGAGCCATCCTGATTTTGAAGTTGCGCTTGGTGATGCTGTTTGCCATATGCTCATAGATTCATAGTGTGACCTGTTTGGATTGGGGTAACCCGCACCTTGCACAATAGCCACTTGGCCAGAAGCGTACAAGTCTTTTATGCCCGTCATGTTCGGATGCAAAGCCACGTCGCCGTCGATCTGAAGAACCTGATTCTTGTCCAGTTTCAAGGTGGGACGAGCGTCGTAGTAGGCTTGCTGTGAATATGGAACGACTGTGTTGATTCCGTCGTTTCCGCCGCTCAGCTGAACTACGACGAGCGTCCTGTTCTTCAGTTCATCAGTCTGTTCGGGCGTCATTAGATTGGTGAGGTCTACTATCCTAGGACCGAAGCTTAACGGGTTGAGTGAAGGGACTTTGCCCACTGATTGCGCTACTTGTTGTAGTAAAGCCCGTCTTGCAAAGTTGATTGGCATTCTAACATCTTCTCCTAATTCAGGTTGTAGAATGGCGACGCCATAGTCAAACGGATAATGCTCCTCAATTTCTCAGATGGGTTGACCAGAGAGTCCGTGGACTGTTGGATGGTCTGCAAGACGTCCTGGGGAAGGCCTTCCGGAAAGAGGATTTGGGAGACGTCGTCAACGGTTTGAAGGTTCTGTAACGAGTTAGCGGATGTTGGGTCTATCGACAATGGAAAATTGTAGCGATCGAGCATCGTTGAGGTACTGATCCAAGCTGGACCCGATGGCCAGCCGAAAACGCTTGGTGGATTGAAGGGCAGTTGACCCATCATTCTCAGCGTATTAACTACCAAGTTCGGGTTCACCGTGGCACCGAGAGAACGGAGCGCGCCTGCAACAAAGTCTACTGGCCCCTTTACCAGGTTAAGGTGAGCGTTCTCTGACCAGAACTCGTCAGATTTCAGGATGGCTTCAACGACCGCTTTAATATTTCCATCAGTCGAGAGGTACACGTTCTGAAGTTTATCCAGAACCTCACTGCTTGGCTGATCGTAAGCGAAGAAGGTGAAGAGTTCACGTGAAATGTTTCTGGCAGTCGCAGGATGACTGGCTAGGATAGTTACAACATCCTCCGGCCCAAGATTACCAGTCTGACCCAAGAATGATTTCGTTCCATAATCATGAAGCCTCTGGTTGAAGTACGAGTTTCCCGCCTTGTCGATTTGGTATCCAGTGAATGCTCGAGCTG
>CAYWMG010000493.1:0-2928 GCA_964459245.1 uncultured Candidatus Bathyarchaeia archaeon | reverse complement strand
AGAAGAGTTGATCTTCTCCAATCTTTCCTACGGTAGCTTCGTGTGTTATCGTCGCGTCATCTTCGTTGATCTCGTTGTAGGGATAGGTATCCGTTCTCGAATATTCATCCATGAGTAGTGCGTCGCATCGAACAGTCGACTTGACTCCCTTAGCTCCTTTACCAACGTGTAGGAGTCCGCGGTATGTGGATCTTCCACCGTCTTTTGATATGGACTTGGACGTTATTCTTGATGTCGTGAATGGTGCAAGATGCACAACTTTTCCTCCAGCATCTTGATGTTGATTCTTGCCTGCAAAGGCAACCGAGAGAATCTCACCCTTGGCGCGTGGTCCAAGCAGGTAGATTGACGGATACTTCATCGTTAGTTTGCTGCCAAGATTTCCATCCACCCACTCCACGGTAGCGTCTGCGTAGGCGTAGGCACGTTTGGTGACTAGGTTGTAAACGTCGTTAGACCAATTCTGGATTGTGGTATATCTGACGTGTGCGCCGGGTTTCGCTATTATCTCAACAACTGCGGAGTGAAGCGAATCAGTTGAATATATCGGGGCGGTGCATCCTTCGATGTAGTGTACACGACTATTCTTGTCTGCAATGATCAATGTTCTTTCAAATTGTCCCATGTTTTGAGTGTTGATTCTAAAGTATGCTTGAAGCGGGACATCTACCGAGACGCCTTCTGGAACGTAAATGAAACTGCCGCCGCTCCATACTGCGCTGTTCAATGCTGCGAACTTGTTATCTTCTGGTGGAATAACTGTTCCAAAATGTTTCTTGAATATCTCAGGGTATTCCTTCAACGCCGTGTCAGTGTCTGAGAAGAGCACTCCCTTCTTCGCTAAGTCTTCTCTTAGGCTGTGGTACACGACTTCCGATTCATATTGTGCGCCTACTCCGCCGAGGAATTTTCTCTCAGCCTCAGGTATACCTAACTTGTCGAAGGTGTCCTTGATGTATGGTGGGACATCGTCCCATGATCGGCTCTTCTTCTCGGTTGGGCTTGCGTAGTATAGCATGTCATCGAATTTGAGAGTGGTCAGGTCGCCGCCCCAGGTGGGGATTGGTCTCTTCAGATAATGATCATAAGCTCGTAACCTGAACTGGCGCATCCAGTCAGGTTCTTTTTTGATTCTGGAAATCTGTTCGATTACTTCTCTTGTTAATCCTTTGGGAAATTTATACTCGTAATTTTCATCCGAGTCATGAAAGTTGTACTTGGTATAATCAATGTCTACTATTTGTTTAGTTGCCATAGGACTCGCTACCCTAACTCATATGACATATGTTATAAACGTTCCCTTCAAGAGGCTGGTGGAGCCGCTTCTTTTTCGATCCATTCGTATCCTTTCTCTTCAAGTAGTTGAGCTAACTCTGGTCCTCCGGATTGGAATATGCGTCCGTCAACCATGATGTGTATGAATTGTGGTTTCATGTATTGAAGGATTCGCTGATAATGTGTGATTAGAAGAACTCCCATCTTTGGTCCAGCCATACTGGAGACGACTTCAGCCACTTTCCTGATCGCGTCAATGTCCAGTCCAGAATCAGTTTCATCCATGATCGCGATTGCAGGTTCGAGTATTGCCATTTGAAGGATCTCTGCACGTTTCTTTTCGCCGCCGGAAAATCCTTCATTCAGGTAGCGCTTCGCAAAAGCAGGGTCCATCTCAACCTCCTTCAGTTTCTCCTCCAGTTTCTTCTTAAATGCAAGAGCAGAGATCATCTCTCCGCCTACTCCAGTTGGAGATGGGGAGGTGGATTTCTGTTCTCCTCCCTTGACAGATCTGTATGCTGATCGTAAGAATTGTGCAAGTGGGACTCCAGAGATTTCAAGTGGGTATTGGAAGGCAAGGAACAAGCCCCGTCTTGCTCGTAGGTCGGGGGTCATTTCGATGATGCTCTCGCCGTTTACTAGAATATCTCCGCTGTCAACTTTGTATTTTGGATGGCCCATCAAGGTGTTTGCTAGCGTGCTTTTTCCTGAACCGTTTGGTCCCATGATGGCGTGTACTTCTCCTTGAGTAACCTTCAGGTTGACTCCTTTGAGAATCTGTTTAGATTCAATGCTAACGTGGAGGTCTTTGATCTCGAGAGTGGTTGGCATGTTCTCACTACATGAATTGTAGAATCGTGTGATAAGATTTGTTTGTATTAAGTATGACGTATGTTATGTCAGAATGGCATTGGGGCTGATTGTCTGTAGGGGCCGCGCTTTCTCTTTCTAGCCTTAACCCTCTTCTCAATTACTTGATCAAATTCGTCTTCGATCTCTTTGCTCATTGCGCATCCACACCGTGAGCTAACTCTTTAGGTCTAGTTACTTGTTCGAATGTTACGTCTTGATTACCGTGAATTACGGACTGGTAGGTGCCAACGTTTGTGGGTGGTCTGGAAAGTCGTTCCGGGCTCCATAGTAGTAAATCCCGATCATATTCTGCTAGTTCATAATCGGGTGTATAATCGAGTGCTCCCGTCGGGCAATAGTCCGTGCAAAAGTGGCAGAAGCAGCATCTGGCATACCAGTATTGTGGGAAACGCATCTCAGGATTCTGGGGGTATTCTCTGTCTTTCTTGACCGGAACCATGCTTATGCATTTCTCGGGGCATATCCAGGCACAGATGCCACAACCAGTGCACTTATCCATGTACAGTAGGTGTCTACCGCGAAATCCCTTCTGCAGTAGTACCTTCTGGTAGGGATACTTCAGTGTGAAGGTCCGTTTGAAGATGTGTTTGATGCCTTCGTACATTTCGCCTAAGAACATCTTGTGCTTCACCTATCTGCTTCTACAGGCCAGTAGTCCAAGCTTCCGTATATGATTGGCATGTCGGCCACGTGTACGTTCCGGATGAGGTATGGGAGTGCGATCAGGTTTCTGAATGATCCGTTCATTATCTTTACGCGATAGGGCTTGTCGCTATTGTC
>CAYWMG010000492.1:0-2459 GCA_964459245.1 uncultured Candidatus Bathyarchaeia archaeon | reverse complement strand
AGGGTTACCAGTAACCCGGCGACTAATCCAATAACGAAAATTCTTTTGCGACTGGGAAGGGAACTCAACGCGTTACCCGCATCAGCGGCGTCCTGGGAGCTCAAAAGGATAACCTCGAACCCGAGAGTGCCCAACAGTTGGAGACCATACTATCGTCCGGCTGAATCTTCGCTACGGATATAATTGACTCCATATAGTGATTCACCAAGATAACCACCAATTCATGCCAGAATTATGAAGTCCAATTTACCGGCCTGGCAATCGTTTCCTTGTTGCTTGGAAGGAAGCTTGACTTCCCCTGTTTCTTGAACCGAGTCATCATGAACCTTTCACAAGCTGGACAAATGAATGTTCCTACGAATTCAGAATCCATTGTACTACCCTAATGTTCGAATTTTCGGTGAGGGCATATTAGCGATTACCAAGTTGTGGCCCAAATTTAGCTGCTTAACGTAGTGCGCGTGAGATACCAAACCTGCTATTAGTTGGGCCAAGACAAGTTGACTCCCTTGAGAGTCAATCGTAGCCAGATGGGGCATGACTTTGTCAAGCGCGGTCCGTAGAGTCATTTGGTGGGTTTTTACAGGAGGGCGGGGCGGACCTAACCGCGCGAGGCTAATTACCGTGGTCAAAGAACAGCCTATGAATGCTAACCAGATTGCCGCGCGTCTGGGAATGGATTACAAGACGGTTAGACACCATTTGAGTGTTCTTATGAAAAACCATATGCTAGTTTCGGCAGGGGCAGGTTACGGTGCGATGTACTTTGTGTCGCCTGAACTCGAACAGAACTACGATGAATTCGTTAAGATTTTGGAGAAGTTAGGGTCGCAGAGTCAAGCCACCCATTAGGCTTTTGGGGCCATTAGCATTCGAGCTGGTTCATTTATTGAAAATCCTTGTCACCGGCGCATCAGGTTTTCTGGGCGGATACCTAAGTGAACTCTTCACAGAAAAGGGTCTCGAAGTCGTCGCCATGGTCAGAGGAACCAGCAAGACAAGCATTCTTGACAGGCTGGGCGTGGAGAAACGTGTCGCCGACTTAACGGATCCGCAATCACTCCGTGCAGCCGTAAGAGGAGTAGATGCCGTGGTTCATCTCGCCGCATACTACACATTTCATGGCAAGGATGAACTCTATGAGCTCGTTACGGTGCAAGGAACGAAAAACATCATACGAGCCTGTTTAAGTGAAGGGGTCAAGAGATTCATCTATTGCAGCTCCACAGAAACCATAGGAGCCGTAGCCGACATTCCGGCGCGCGAGGATCACCCTGCAAATCCACAATACGAGTATGGAAGGGCCAAGCTCAGAGCCGAATCTGTTGTCAAAGAATATCAAAGCCAGCTTGAGGCCACAATAGTTCGTCCGTCGGGAATCTACGGACCACGAAACGTGCACGATATCTCATACTACTTTATCATCTCATGCGCAAAGAACTCCATCCCTACGAGGATTCTAATCGAGCATGGATCCGCCTTCGTTCAATTTGTACATGTCAAAGACGCTGCCCAAGGCTTCTATCTCGTCCTAACAAACACAAATTCGATCGGCAAAACTTACTTCATCAGCGAGGAGAAGTGGCACACCTATCGTGAAGTGTATGAGATCATCTCACGAATCACCGGAAGAAAGATGCCGACAGTGAACCTGTCAAAGTCTGCCGCGAAGATTCTGATCTACCCGGTCTTTATGGCCAACTCGGCCTTTGGTAAATGGAGTTTCTTATGGGATCCGAAGACTGTTGACGCTGTTACGGTCAACAGGGTGTACAGTATAGAGAAAGCGAAGACCGAGCTTAGCTACTTACCCCAGTACTCGCTGGAGGATGGCTTAAACGAAACAATCCAGTGGTATCGCGACAACGGACTATTTTCGTAGACCCTTTGTGGGACGATCTTATGGTTTGACGGCTAACAACTCGAATGATGAGGCGTGTTCATTATATCTTCACCGTTGGTTCAATTCTGGCATATGATTATCTATTCGTCAAGGTTTACTGGGAAATGAGTGAGGTTGCCGGCCAAAATTCGAATTCTCAATCCCCACAAAGTTTCGGTGAGTATTAATTCAGGACAAAATCTGGTCAAAGTACATAATGTGATCATGGATTCGAAGCTAAGGTGAGTAGGGTTGGAGGAAACCTTGGCGCAACTTGCAGCTTTCTTCTCCGTCGTGAACGTGCTGCTGCTAGTCGGTCTGATTTGGATTTATGCAGACAGCTTCTGGAAAGTACGGGCCCAGTTTACGGCGGGGTTGCTATTCTTCGCGGCCCTGTTCATGGCCCAGAATCTAATGTCACTTTACTCGTTCCTGACGATGTTCATGGACTATGCTTCAGGCATTTCGCAGATGGTGCTGGCCATCACGATAGTCCAGACGGCAGGTTTAGCAATAATCCTCTGGACTGGTTTGCGCTAAGTGAAGGAATGATGCAGCCTCCGCGCACGAAACTTAG
>CAYWMG010000491.1:0-2293 GCA_964459245.1 uncultured Candidatus Bathyarchaeia archaeon | reverse complement strand
CTCATTTCACAGCACATGTTGATATGTTTATGCCAATATGACACTCTTATTCGGCGCTGTGATGTGGTGCTACCATACCAATGCGCGCAACCCTCTACCGTTCATGGCGCTGAACGTAACTTAACCGAGCACTAGGCAAACATGTCATAAGATTCTGTAAGACCGTTTCGCGGCTTGGTGCGCGAAAAATGTTCACGCATATCTAGGAACGCTACCGTTGTCTCCTATAATCGTCTCACCAGCACGAAGCGCCACACGGCCATACGCGAGCATGCGCGCGAAGACGAAATCCTAGCAGAAGTGAATCGCTATTCTGCGAAAATCAGCTAACTCCGCCGGACGATCAAGAACACTGGTGCTCAGTTAGGGCGAAGATGAATTTTGACTAGGCTAACGATCAAGAGCATGTTGCCTAGTAGGGCCATCGGTAGAATTTGATAGTTGAGAAGATCCGTGGAGAGGAGTGCGTTCAGCAGGAACGTTGCCACGCACACCATAACGAGATATCGTGTTCTCACTCCCTTAACGAGCAGAGTGCTAAGAACAATCGCCAATGGCAGTATGACCCAGACGTATGGGTAGACTGTCGACCTGGGTCCGAACAATAAAATAACCAACGCGTTCATCAAGAAAACGCTGTCTTGTCGCAGTTCATCGCTGCCAGTCGTTTTCGTTTTCCTTGAATAGAGTAGAGCGAAAATCGCAAACAACCCTACGCCGCAAAAGCTTACAATTGGCACAATCTTACCCAAACCCAACATGGCAAGGACTCCAGGTATTGATTGGTTAGAAGGCGAGGGGAGCGTACCCAGAGAAATGCCTAGTGTGTATCCGAGATATCGAGAATACACGTCGACCGGAACAATTAGCAATGATCCGCCGACGATAGCTAACGTTGCAGCTACGAAGCGCGCCAAGTACCACAGGTCTCGATTGAAAATCACGAAATAAATCAAGAAGAGAACCGGTGAGCCCTTGAATAGAGCAGCCGCAGCAAGAACCGTAGCAGAGATTGTCGGATGATTCAGTCGATGGGCCGCGAGACTGATAACCGTCAAACTGGCCAATAACAAATCGATTTGGCCTAAACCGAAAAGAACCAAGAAAGGATATGAAGTGAACAAGAGTAGAAACGCTATGGCAACGAATACGAGACGCCTTTCAGGCTCTAGGGTCGTTGCGATGCAATACACAGCTACAATAAAGAACAAGAAGTATGTGAGCGCCCAAGCCGCAGCAGCTTGCTCGAAGTCGAGCAATGCGAATAGGCCGAAGAAGGGCACAACTGTGGGTGGATAGATGATGCCTCCCGTGACATACGGGTTGGTATGCGATAACCACATTTTTCCTGCCAAGTAATACATGTGAAAATCGTTGCTGTTTGTTCCGTACATTGCGAATGGTAACGGTGGGACGGCGAATGGGTTCATGAATGCGAATGGAGCCCAGTAGTTCCAAATGATCATCATGCAAGTCGTCAGTGTGAAAATAGCCCAGTTCTGTTGAGCGGTGACTGCTGTTAGTGAGAGTGTCGTTCGAGTGGCTCTAATGTGCTTAAACGAACGATTTTTTGTGCTCTTTGTTTGGTTTGGCATGCTCAGCCGCTCATGTTTTTCCGATAAGTAACCGGGTCAGTAGCGCGCTCAACCTCTGGATTTGAACTGAAAATGGAAGCTGGAACGAGTGGGTATATGGTGGTTTGTCAGTAACGATTACCCGATCGAGTCAAATTCCATCAAGGCAGTTCACGCATGGTGTGTGGGCGTGTTTTCTATCAAGCGGCCAAGTAGTCTTTAGCGATTTTGACCATGGCTCTAGGCGACATAAGCATCGAAGAGTATGCAGCACTCGCTAATGGACATGCGCACTCTTGTCTCTTGATACTTCTCCTTACCTCATCCGCTCTTTCGCTGAACCATATGCGCTTGATGTCGTAGTTTGAATCTCGCAAGCTTCCAAGGAACCCCCTTTGCACCCAGCGGATGCAACAGGAGGTCAGGTAACCTCTTTCGGTGATATGGCATGACGCTACGCCTGCCATACATGGAACTTGCTGCCGCTCGGGTTCTAGGATCCATTTACCAACAAAATCATAATATGAGCGACGCAGGCTTCTTCGAATCTTGCCCTCCTCTCGACTACCCAACGCTTCTTTTAGTAATGGAATTACTCTTGCATAATCCTCATACGGTGTTATCTGGCGCCCCATGGTTCCCAACTCAAGTCGTTCCTCAGCGATCTCGGAGATGTGATTATCTAGAGGCAACTTCCGGAAGTAATCCACAGTCTTCTC
>CAYWMG010000490.1:0-3549 GCA_964459245.1 uncultured Candidatus Bathyarchaeia archaeon | reverse complement strand
GATTTCGTTCCATAATCATGAAGCCTCTGGTTGAAGTACGAGTTTCCCGCCTTGTCGATTTGGTATCCAGTGAATGCTCGAGCTGCTGCCTTCACATCATCTTCAGTGTAATTCCCAACTCCAATCGTAAAGACCTCCATAACCTCACGACCATAATTCTCGTTTGCTATCCCCTTCCGATTCCTCGCGCCATCAAGCCAGATCAACATGGCTGGATCCTCGCTCACACCCATCAAGAGATTACGAAACTTTCCCATCCCTCTACTTCGGAGCAGTTCATTCTGTTTGAACATGAGGAATGGACTACGAACTTTGTAGATGGCGGTTGCGAAATGATTGTGCCAGAATAGGGCCATTCTCTCCTCCAACGGCCTAGGCGTATTGATCATTCGATTTACCCACCACCAGGCAAGGTTGTTAATCTCCCCGGGTGTGGACTTCTTCTCAGGCTCCATCGTGATATCCGGCTGAGGTGGAAGATTACTGTCATCAATAGATTCGTAATTCAGTAAATGATCCAGTGCGCCGCTAACTCCAAGATTCTGATAAAACGACAACTCGTCCGGTGAAGCGCCAAAACCGGCCCTCCTGAGTAAGTGTGGAATCTGCCAGGCGGAATCCATCGAGTCCGCAGGATTTCTTATGGATTGCAAGTTTACAGCGTTGACCGAGGCGTTCGCCATCTGCATAAAATCTGAACCATAAACACCAGCAATCGTTAAACCAGAGGTGACCACAGCTAACTTGAGAAAGGCTCTTCTATCCATTCTAACCAACAACAATTTTCGGGTAATCTGAAACTAAGTTTTATGTCATGAAACTTGTAATATAACGGTTCAGGATGAATCATTCATGACATCTGAAGAGCATCGACTCGAAGCGCTTATGGATTTGAATTGTACGATAATCGACGCCTCTCGTTCGGGAATTCTACTCGAATCGATCCATAACCTCCTCTTAGCGTGAACTTCCAGAACCATAACCAGCCGTAAGGTTCTTCTTGACCAGAAATGCTTCGCCCATTAGATTCTGAATGACCATCGAAGCTTCTCAAGGAATGAAAAACTGGTCCAGTTGGAAGCAGAAAAATCCTGATTGGAGCACAGCAGAAGAGGCAGCGATAAGTGACCTGAAAAGATCAGGAAAGAGAATCATCAACCTGAGCGGAGCGAGCATACCACGGTACAGAGAAGACAGGGACGAGGGATGCATGAACAGTGTTGCAACTAAACACTTGGTAGAAGCGGCAAGAAACGAGGAATGGGGCACCTATCCACAGTCCAGCGCTGACCTGGGCGTTAAGGAGAACGCAATATACAACCTCAAGCAAGCGATCACTAATTTCTTGAAAAAATACTGCGATGTGGACACAACCACCGAACATGTAATGATAGGAAACGCTACATCAGCCTGTATAGCAATAGTGCACCTCGCACTCCTCAATCCAGGAGATGAAACAATCTCAGTTGAACCAAGTCACTACCCATGGGAAGAGTACAAGACAGTCCTAATGTTACAGGGGAAAATAGTAACGGTGCCGAGCGATCGAGAAAACCATTGGGAACCTAACTTTGATCAATTAAGAAAAAAGATAGGAAAACGAACCAAACTGATCGCAATAAACCAGCCAACCAACCCAACAGGCGTTATCTACAGCGAGAAGACCATCAAACAGTTTATTGACATTGCCGGCGAACACGACTTACCAATATTATCAGACGAAATGTATCAACTGATCACTTACGACGGCCTGAAAGCAAGATCCGTAACCTCACTGTCCAAAGACGTACCGGTAATAGCAACGGGCAGCATGTCGAAGTTCTTCATGAAACCCGGATGGTGTGTAGGCTACGCATACTTCCACGACCCTGCGGATAAAATGAAAGAACTAGAAAAGGCCATGCTCACCATCTCAAACACTCCAGGGTATGGAGGAACACGCGTAGCCACACCAATATTGGTGGCCGCTGCGAAAACCTACAGTGACGAGGAAGCAATCAATGAATCCTTCAAACTGGTCAAGAACCTTCAAACCAAGCGAGACTGGACATGCAAACGCATCAACCAAATCAACGGCCTAAGCATAACGCCTCCCCAAGCCTCACTCTACGGCTTCTACCATGTGAAAGAAATTGGACAGAAGAACTCACGCTGGAAGGATGATTACGAATTTGTACTCGACCTCTTGAAGAAGAAAAATGTCCTATTCCGCGCAGGCCAAAAGATGGGTAAGTCTGGGTTCGCACACGTCCGGACGTTAATGTACAGAAACAATGAACTACTAAAAGAAGCCTACGACAAACTTGAAGAATTCATGAAGTAACCTAACAACTACCATGCACCGCGTTATGGACGCTGGAAGCTTTCTAGCAGACGTTATCTGGCAAGGCTTCCTTGAACCAGTCGGGTATAGAGGCCCAGCAGTCTTTCAATAGGCGAGGGAAACTTCCATCTACAATATAGAAACGGGCACTATCATCCTCAGCCCTAATGGCACGCCCATAGGCCTGAATAACTTCAAGCATGGCTTTATTCTCATACCACTTTCGATGCCCCAAGTCCAAGCGGCGCTTGACGCGTTTATCGCCGAGATTTGGAAATGGAACTTTCAGAAGAATCTGAGCATCGCATACTTCATACTTCCAGTCCTGGCCTTCGTTAAAGGCGACTGAGACGAAGACTTTTCCTCGCGAATGCATCCAAGCATTGAGCTTTTCCTCACGATCCCTGCTTGAGTGAACTATCAGCCTCTCAGCGAATTCGTTCGAGAGGTGCTCCGCTAAGTATCTTTGATGCTGGTAACTATGGCAGTGAATCGCAACATTGCCGAGTTCTTTGCGAAGAATCTCTTCCACCATGTGTACGGCTTTGGGCATGTTCGCCTCCCATTCCTGTCGCGAGAGAGGACCAACCATTGCATCAATCACGGGACGACTTGCAACTGGAAAGGTGCTGGGTATGGATAGGGAGGTTATTTGATCGTCTGTTAAGAAATCTAAAAGTCCAGTTAATTCTGCAAACTCATGAAAATCCAAAATAGTAGCAGATGAGATCATATAATGATCTGCTCTTTTCCAAACAAGTTGGCGTACGAATTCACGTCCGAAGACTGGCTGGAGGAGGAGTTGATCGTTCCCCACCTGCCAGACCCATTCAGATCTAGACCTCTTGTAGAGTTCATAGTTTGCAAGAAATTGTTCAATACGATTCTTCTCCTCAACCTGTACTAAAGACAGGCCAGAAGTTTCAGCAATCATCTTACTCTTCTCGAGAAGGTTTTCAAGACGTTCGCTAACGGTCTTCAGTAACTCTTTGACCTGCGCATCGCTCTCTAACCGTTCCAGTTCTGGCTGAACCTCCTTGTAGATTCCGTGCGGGAGGGTGAAAGGCCCTAGGCGGAGTGAAATATGGTTCAGACACTGGTCTTCGAGATTATGAGCCTCGTCAAGAACGAGTAGTTTCCTATTGCCCAGGTATGAATCGCTGCGATCTTCAGTTTGGCCTTCTGAAATCAGATACGCCAGCGTTGTCAAAACGCTAGGAGCGTTG
>CAYWMG010000489.1:0-4917 GCA_964459245.1 uncultured Candidatus Bathyarchaeia archaeon | reverse complement strand
CTTTTGGAGCAGGCCGAATGTTACAAGGCAGTCGAGAACACGTTGGAGCGCTCTAGGGTTGAAGTCGAATCTATCGGCAATCTCTTCGGTAGTCGTGTGAGAGTCCTGAATGATGCTAAAGAGATCCAACTCGGCGGCGGTGAGGATAATCCTGCTCCTCATAAAGGCCCTTGCCACCGTCATGACATCTTCTTTCTCTTCCATGCATATGCCTCTCATCGGCTCTCCAGTCCATGTCAGCTGGTCACTGGTTAAGTACTGGCGACCAGTGCGCCTCTACTGGAGTGGACACTCATGAAGAATGTTGTGGTCTAGATTGGTGATCCTATGCTTGCCTGTTGCCAGCTGCTAGTGATTAGGCGGTGATTTACGGATCGGAAAGATTAGCTATCCTGGATGAGTTCACGTTCACAAACAATCACGAAGGCATAGGAGATTTCATTGCAAAACTCACTCTTCAAGACGAGTCGTGATGGAATCAACTGGCAGTGTCTGAACAAATGTTTGGTGCGGGGAGTGGGATTCGAACCCACGAAGGCCTACGCCACGGGATAGCTCACCCGCGCGCAAAGCCTGCGCACTTGCGAATCTTGAGTGTAGCGCACGTTGCCAAGCGTAGGCTTAAGCATGCCAGCATGGTACGCGACCCGCCCATTTGACCTGGCTCTGGTACCCCCGCACCAGACCAACAAGCATCAGGCTTTAACAAATAAGTCATATCATTGCGTACAACATCAATGACGGAACTGTCCTTTTAACGATTGCAGCCTCGCTCCCAACCCACCTAGAGGATATGCATTTTCCCGCTGGCTTGATAAATCAGTCATTACAAGATTTGTCGAAGACCGATGCGGCTGTCCAAGAGTCAAATAAGGACTCAACTCGTTATGTTGCCCCATTGGAATCTGCGCGGCAGGAGAATATCTCGCACCTTCATCTTCCATAATTTCATGAACGGCATCCGTTTTCTCAATCGAGTTGCAAAGTTTGCTGAGGATATGAATCATCATCCAGACGTCACGATCAATTATAATCGGGTTCGACTGAGCTTAACGACGCATGATGAAGGTGGATTGACGATGAAAGATTTTAAGTTGGCAAAAAAGATCAATCGTCTAGTCCGCTAAGAATGGCTATGGTTTCCTTCTGGAGATTAACCCAAACCCAGCCATCTCCAATGCCCTTGTTCAGAGGTTGATATGTGAACTTCACGCGAAGCATCTATATGCATGATCCGGTGACCCTTGAAGAGGTTACTACTAATGGCGTTGAAGCTATTCTTCACCACCGACGTTCATGGAAGCGATGTCTGCTGGAAGAAGTTTGTGAACTCCATCGCGCACTTCAAAGCCGATGTGGCAATTCTGGGAGGAGACATAACTGGAAAGATGGTCATCCCAATGGTGGAAGAAGGGTCAGTGTATAATTATCGATTCTATGGGCGAGAGATACAGATTCCCGCAGATCAACTGAATGATGAATGTGCGAAGATTGCCAACGCTGGCTACTACCCCTATCCGGCCGACAAGAACGAGGTTGAACGTCTAACCAATGACCAAACCGCACAGGACCAAGTGTTTAACAAACTCATGATTGAGAGACTCGAAAACTGGTTGAAGTTTGCATCTGAGAAGTACAAGGGAGAGCGAAAACTGTACGTCTCACCAGGGAACGATGACCGGTTCGTAATGGATGACGTTCTCAAGCGAAGCGACTCAATAGTAGCATGCGAGGGCGAATGTGTAAAACTCCATGACGAGTATGAGATGGTAACCTCAGGCTGGGTCACTCCAACTCCTTGGAAGACAGCACGAGAAGCTCCGGATGAAAAACTTGAGATCATGTATGAAGAGCTCATGAAGAAAGCTCATGACTACCCCAGGTTGATATGCAACTTCCACTGTCCACCTTACAATTCTGGCCTCGATACGGCTGCAAAGGTCACGCCCGACCTCTCGGTAAAGGTTGGCTTTGGCGGCGTGGAGTTCGGTTCCATGGGCAGTAAAGCCTGCAGAACGATGATCGAGAAGTATAAACCGTTACTAGGCCTGCACGGACACATACATGAATCAGCTGGTTTCAGAAGAATCGGAAAGACCCTATGCGTGAACCCAGGCTCGGAATATGCCGAGGGAATTTTGCGAGGATACTTAATATTTTTGGAAGATGCAAAAATCAAGGGGCATTGGCGCGTCGCAAGTTAACGTCACACGTTTCACCAGCAAGAAATTATTCCTACCCTAAACCGTCACTCTTGCCCTATCCTTCAGCGTAGCGCTGTCTAAACGAAAATACCAAAGGCTTTTCAACACAAAGAACATCATACCGGAACGATGAAAATGTCTTCAAAGAAAATCTTTGTACGAGAAGCTACAGGGCTCGTTCGAGAATTCGGACCAGGAATGGCACTAATGATGGCAATGAACAACATGATCGGCGCAGGGATCTGGGGATTGGCGGTAAGGATGCCGTACATCTACCCAGGTTCGAACCCATCTTTAGCTTTCATAATCGGCCTCGTCCCAGCATTCTTCTTTGCAATATCTTACGCTTGGATGGCTTCAAGCATGCCCAGAGCTGGAGGCGACTACGTCTTCATATCAAGAATGATTAATCCAGCTCTTGGTTACGTCATAACCTTCGGTAACTTTCTAGGAAGATGGTTCTCAGTAGGGTTCCTCCTTGTTACGGACGTGGGATTGTGGGGACTCGCACTGCTGCTCCTAGGTAGAGGGATGGGAAACCAGGGACTAACAGGATTCGGCAGCTACCTCTCAACCGCTGACCCGATGATCGTGATCTTCGGTGCAATTCTGCTGCTTCTGTCAGTTTGGTTCTTCCTGAGCGTAGGTGGAAAGGTGTTCGCTGCTTACACTACAATCATCTGGTTCGTGCCGTTAATAGGCGCAATCATCGCCATTCTAGTGTGCTTCAGCAATCCATTCAACCCCATGTCTTACCAAGCTGCGTGGGACGCTATCTGGGGCACTGGCTCCTACAATGAGATCGTCAATCTTGCAAAGAATATGCCAGCGAATTATACGGCTCCTAGCTTCAACGCAACAATTCTAGCGGTCGCCGGAGCAGCATTATTCGCTTACTCTGGATTTCATAACCCCGCTCAATGGTCCGGCGAGATCAAGAATCCTAAACGAAACCTAATCCTCGGCATCATAGGCGGTACGCTAGTTAGTGCTGCGATATACATCGCTCTCGCGGCATCCTCATTCTATGCCGGTGGCAACTTCATCTTGCAGTACGATTACGTATACTACACGCCAGCATTGAGAGCACAATTGCAGATAATGCCGAAGATTGAACCAACGTTACCAATGTTCGCAGTCCTCTTCACTCGTGGGAACCTACTTTTGGCGTTTCTCATCGCTAGTGCCGGGGCTTTCAGTCTCTACCACGTCAATCCGTCAGCGCTTATGATGGAGACCCGTAGAGTCTTCGCAATAGCGTTCGACAGATTCTTCCCAGAGCGATTTGCGAATGTCAGCGAACGATTCCATACTCCAACTTGGGCAATCGCCTTCATGATGGTGGGCGCAATATTCGGCATCATCATCTCATCACCCATCCTCGGCCCGGCACGTACGCTGGCTGGAGGAATCAACGCCACATTCATGTACCTACTTGGATTCATGTTCACAGGACTCGCCTTAGCGATATTACCCAAACGCAAACCAGCAATCTACGAAAGCATCAAGACCGGAGGCGTGCCAATCCCAGCGATATGTGGTGCCATTGCCTTCGTTGTAGGTGCAATCTTCTTCGTCATCACCGGTACAACGCTTCCAGTATACCCAGACCTAACCGTATCAGCTATAATCCTCATAATCGGTCTCTGCTTGTTCCTGTATTACTCCCACCGCAACAAGAAGATGGGCGTAGACCTGAAGACGTTGCTCTCGGAGATTCCGCCAGAGTAATCTCCCCCCTCCTTTTTTTATACCTAAACCCCCTCAAATCGAATCATGGCAATCTGAATGACCCGTTGTTTTCTGACTGAAGATTACGACAAGACACGATACGAAGTTGAGGTACCACTAACATCCAAAGTGGATTATGACCGAGTCAGGAAAGACCTCGGCGTTCCCGATTACGTCGACCCGAAGAGTTACCTCTTGGAGCGAGGACTAGTAACGATCTGGGCGGCTCAAAATCCTAGTAGACTGAAGGAGTTTGGTTCATCACCAGAATTTGATAAGATCAAAGACGAACATATTCCCGTGCTCTTCTTCGGGGGAGGCGCGGTCAAGCTCCTCTGTAAAGTCGCGAACGACCATAAGAGTCCTCTATGTCGGGATATTGGCGATATAGATCTGATCGCTTCAAAGAAGCGTGGGCAAGACCTGTACAAGTTGCTGCTAGTCTTGGGTGATTTGTGTGGAACTCGATACTACCATTTCATAACTCGAACGGACCGACGCTTCAACGCTATGAGAGCAGGAAAACGGTACAGAGTAAGAGCAATCGACAGGATTCTGGGAGCTGAGTCACTTCAACCTGGTACACTTGATATTTTCATTGATGAGATAGACCTCCGGCATCGGGTTGATGTTAGGGATTTTTTTGAAGACCCCAAGAGTCACCTCTACACGATTGGGCCTGAGAATGTGCTGCTTGCAAAATGTCAGTACATCTTCGACGCGCCGAAAAATGCCTACGATGACCTGGTTGAGAATCAATTGGAATATCGCATTCTAACCTACCCACACTACAAGAGTGACAAACTCTTGATCGGAATCGAGGAGAAGGATATCCAGGACATATGTTCAATCCTTCTAGAATATGAAGTAGGCGAAGGGAAGGGCGTAATCAACACCGACTTGATCAAGATGAAGTTAGAGAAGGACAAGAAATTTGCACTTACCTTCCGGCTGAATCTCGAGAGTCTGCTAAGAAATGAGA
>CAYWMG010000488.1:0-4821 GCA_964459245.1 uncultured Candidatus Bathyarchaeia archaeon | reverse complement strand
GCCTTGCGTGCCACTGGGTCAAGGCCTACTGTTGGTTCGTCTAGAAAGAGCACTCTTGGTCTATGCAATACGGACAGGGCAATTTCTAGTCGACGGATCATGCCACCGGAATAGGTACGAACCAACTTGTCCGCTGCGTCGCTAAGCCCCATGAACTCCAGAGCATTCACTATTCGCCCCTTCCGTTCGGCACGCGGGACGTTGTACAACTTGGCGAAGATTGAGAGGTTCTCATAACCCGTCAATGCTCCATCAGCAGATACTAGTTGAGGCACATAACCTATCGCTTGTCTCACCTTGCGTGCCTGACGATTTACGTCGAATCCGACAACAGAGGCCTTGCCAGAAGTCGCACGTAGCAACGTGGTCAACATTTTTATTACCGTCGTCTTGCCCGCGCCATTTGGTCCTACTAACCCGAATATCTCGCCATGCTCAACATCAATAGAGAGTCGATCCACGGCGGTTAATTCCCCAAAACGTTTCGTCAGAAATCTTGTCTCAACAACTGACATCTTCTCACTTCTACATGAAAATTGTCTTCAACGTTTGCATCGCTCTCGTAATGTTCGCTAGGTCACTTTCAGTGAGATGTTTGAACCGATCCGTCAAGTAAGCGATGGTAGCCTTGCGAGCTGACCGCAGAGTCGCTTCTCCAAAAGCCGTTAGCGTTAACGTCACGCAACGTCGATCGTCCAAACGCGTTTCTCGCTTCGCCAATCTGCGTTTGACCAGACCGTCAACCATTACAGACGTCGACGCTAATTCCAATCCCACATGCTCAGCAACATCTGACATGGATGGGCCCTTATGTGAATCTAGGAAAAGCAATGCCCGGAATTGAGGCATCGAAAGGTCCTTTGGCCCAAATCGTCGCAACTCACGTCTTATCTCTCGCGTCACAAGCGGAGTTACTTCAAGCACATTCCGAGCACAATCGTCAAGTGTAGGCTGCAAGGATCCAACCTGATAGTTTTAATTTAAAATAGTTTGAAATTCTAAGTATTTAGGCGTATCTCTTAGGCTGCCAAACCTACATTGTTCTATCTGAACATCACATTTGACCTCTTAGCTCATGAACTGCTCCTCAACTATGCGTCGATGCTAT
This sequence comes from uncultured Candidatus Bathyarchaeia archaeon, assembly GCA_964459245.1. Classification (GTDB taxonomy): domain Archaea; phylum Thermoproteota; class Bathyarchaeia; order 40CM-2-53-6; family 40CM-2-53-6; genus FEN-987. The sequence continues at coordinate 3,713 of CAYWMG010000488.1, read as the reverse complement.
ATGCGCTGGATATGGCTGGGCTCATGTTGATTCTTGCATTGTTCACACATCAACTCGCTAGGGAGGAGCGAGGATTAGTCTCGAAGAGCGCAATGGCTAGGTTCAAACGAGTTAGGGGCACTCTATTCATATCGGCGTTCTTCTTCGCAATGACAATCCTACCCCTATTCTGAGTTCTAAAGCCCTGGGGCCTGCCATTACGAATCTACCTCTGGATTATTCCGCTAATCATTTCATCTGTCAGCGGTATTATGGAACGGAAATTTCAAGAATAGCTAGTTGCAGAAACACGGCGCTGGTAGTAGTGCCCGTTCCAACGAATAGAGCGGTAGGGAGTGAAAATTTCTGCCTCTCTTTTTCTTCTTGCCTCTAGCCTGTTATCTGTGTTCAGGCAGCTTTGCACACTTAATCTTTCTTCGCGACGTATGGATGAACCATCTTCGCTGGGTCTACGACGCGGTCAAATTCCTTTTCTGAAATATAACCTAGTTTTAGCGCGGCTTGCTTGAGAGTCAGATCGTTATCAAGAGCATAATGAGCTACTTCTGATGCTTTGTCGTAACCAATGATTGGGCTGAGGGCTGTCACCAGCATGAGAGATTCTTCTAAGAACGTGTCAATCTGTTTCTTGTTGGGTTTGATGCCTTCTACGACGAAGAGGCGGAAGTTCCGGCATCCATCGGTCATGATTCGAATAGAGTGCATGATGTTTCGAATTATGAGCGGTTTGTAAACATTCATCTCAAGATAACCACTACCTGCACCGAAGGTAACGGCAATGTCGTTGGCCATCACTTGTACTGCAAGCATTGTCAATGCTTCGCATTGTGTCGGGTTGACTTTTCCAGGCATAATAGATGACCCCGGCTCGTTTTCAGGAAGGTCAAGTTCATGAAGGCCACAACGAGGCCCGCAACCTAAGATGCGAATGTCATTCGCAATTTTGAACAGAGAAGTTGCTAGGGTTTTCAGTGTGCTGCTGAGCATTACCAGCGCATCATGAGCTCCCTGGACAGTAAATTTGTTCGGAGCCGTGACAAAGGGGAGTCCGGTTTGTTTTGCAATTTCACGCGCTACATCTACGTCAAATCCTGGGGGAGCATTAATTCCAGTGCCGACCGCGGTGCCCCCTAATGACAATTGATAAACGTCTCTCAAGCTATCTTCGAAACGATGCAGGTTATCATCTAACATGCCCACGTAGCCAGAGAATTCCTGTCCTAAGGTAATGGGTGTGGCATCCTGCATGTGCGTACGACCAATTTTGACAATGTCACTCCATTCTTCTGCTTTTGTGTTGAGAGAATCACGCAATTCTTTCACTGCAGGGATCAACCGTTCTTTGACCCCTTTTGCGGCTGCGATATACATTGCAGATGGAAATGAGTCGTTTGTGGACTGGGACATGTTTACGTGATCATTTGGATGCAGTGGAGTTTTACTGCCCAGAGGATTTCCAGTCAATTGGCAGCAGCGGTTGGAGATCACTTCGTTCATATTCATATTGAACTGAGTTCCGCTTCCCGTCATCCACACATGCAAGGGGAACTGCTCTTGATGCTTACCGTCTAGAATCTCCTGGCAGGCTTGAACTATCAGATCGCGTTGGGACTCTTTAAGACGTCCGCCATTGCAATTGACAATTGCCGATGCTTTCTTTATAATGGCATACGATTCCACCATCTCTATGGGGATTAAATCGTCGCCGATGCTGAAATGTTCAAGGCAACGTTGCGTTTGTGCTCCCCATAGCTTATCAGAAGGAATCTTGACTGCGCCTAAACTGTCTGTCTCTGTACGAAACTTAACTGACATCGAAGGCTTCATGCTCCTTGGAATACCCTGATTAGAGGTTCAGTAGTGTGGCTATTTCAGCGGCTATTCTGGCTAATTCAATCTCCAATTCACGAAGGTTGGGTTCAGACAACTTGCCGCGTGCTTCTTCCAACAACTGCTTGACATCTTTCTCGTACTGTGTTACTGCGGGTTTCAGAATTTTCGTGTAGCTACTTACCCAATTCTTGATTTCGCCCTCGCGGTCGGTTTTAAGCGAGTTTAACGCTGCTAGAGAAGTGTTGACCTCTTGCTTTAGATCAGCAACGTGTTTAGCGAGTTGCCCGCTGGCAAGAGGTTTTATCATATCGTCTTGGAGAAACCCGTCAAGCCTGTGTCTATAATGTTCTAGAATGCGTTTGAGAAGCTGCCGATTAATTGCCATGCGATTCACAATAATTATGTATAAAGAAAAGGCTACCTATCCTTGACAGGTCGGTCCCTCGGAATAGCCGGTGCCTCCAATTCGGGTTTAAGGCACTCCACATCTTCCTTGGTGTATAGATGCAAGATTTCTTGAAACCTCTGGCCTACTGTCCATCCTATATGCGGTCTGAAGTACAATCCTCCTAGGCCTTCGCCTTCGTTCCAGTATGGTTTGATCTTGAACTGTCGCATGTAGTCCACTATCTGCTTCCTATCAAGAGGTTCCCTCAAGCCCAACGATTTGACTTCATTCGCACTCATTGACAACGCACGCAACTCCTCTCAAATCTAGTTATCTCTTTTGCTCTGGATGATCAGAGTATCGTTTTCGATACAACCCTAATAGGACTACGCCAACGCCAAGGCAGAGAACCATGGATCCGAGCAATGCATCGAGAGAAAAGACCAGAGCCGAGAGACATGCTGCCACGATTCCGATGTGAATCATTCGTTCTCCAGTCTCAAGCTCTAGGACATCATGTTTTAGCTTATTTCGATAACTAGTCAACAAAATTATCATGGTCGCGAGGGTTACGAAGACTACGAGGAACACGTACGTTAGCTCAGAATGATAATCACCGAACGTTAGCAGAAGACCGACCTCATCTCCAATAAGACCACCGCCAAGACCGAAGAGAAGAGCATAGACCCTCCTGTGCGTTGGGTGGGTGGAGATTATTCCAAGCCAGCCTGAAATTGCGATAAGTCCGAGCCCGTACCAGAAATGATGGATGTGAATACCGCCGACAATTACCCATGTGGTCGGTTTGATAGTGGTGAATGTTCGAGCCGTCAAGAAGCTAACCATGAACCCTAGTAGGTTGAGAAACGCAAGCCCATGGTTGATTAGGCTCTCTTCCCCAACCGATACCTCAGACATAACTATTCAACTCGTATCGGCATGGCGCTCCTTGTAGTTGTGAAGGTGATGTAGGATTTGAAATTCACGGTCTTGATATCGCCTGTGCGCGTACGCGATGATTAAGATGGTGTTCACTTACCTTTTAATTCAAGCTCAATTTTCATGGTGAGAGGATGAACGTACTGCACGCATGACGTGAAACGTTATTGACTGCTCAGGTGAAAGCTCGTGCTTCGAGTTGGATCTACTCCGTAGTTCCCATAAACATGGCCATTGGTCCCGTGGGAACGTTTGCCTCGCTTTACATTCTTCAACTGCACGGATCGGTTCTCGATATTGGGGTTGCTACAACGCTCTTCAACGCGGTCACAATCCCCGGTGCGATCTTCTGGGGAATCGTCACTGACCGTGTACGCACGAGAAAAGCGTTGATTGCGTCTAGCTACGTTGCCGTTGCAGCTGTCTTGTTCGCTTTTCTCCTTGTTGGAACAATATATGGAGTAGAAATTGTTTACACGGTCTTCTCCTTTCTATCAATCGCTTTTGCTACGCCGCTAAACCTTCTCATCATGGAGACTCATCCGAAAGCCAG
>CAYWMG010000487.1:0-4901 GCA_964459245.1 uncultured Candidatus Bathyarchaeia archaeon | reverse complement strand
GAGTTAACGGATAACTACCGTAGTTCCTGATTTGAAGATGGATTTGGTCTGGTAGTTGCTTCGGCATTGAAGGTTGCTGGCTGTTTTGTTCTGACGCTTGCGGTACTACTGCTTCAATGTCTTTCGTGGCAGCTACCACGTCGACGCTTGAAGCTTTCAACCGTTCAAGTTCCCGAGATAAACTAACAATATCCTCTCGGAATCTCATCAAATATACCTCATCCTATGAGGACAGGTAATGTGAAAATTTTTAGACTCAAAATGAGGCGTTTTTAGTTAATTTTTGCCCGGATAATTTTGAACGAAATGAATGGAAGACACTGTCAAAGCTAGTTCAGAATGGAAAGCGGGGAATGAGCGGTCTCGCAGAGTGGGCCGTCAAGACCTGTTTTATGTAATGTTTCAAAATGTGTTTAAAAACTGTTTTAAAACGTTTTTTGAGGCGAGTCATGGACTGTTTTGAAACATGTTTCTGAATGTGAAGTCTTCAAATCTTGACCTTACGTGCCTCACTAACTTCAGCTCTAGTCGGTTAACCTTAACAGCGTCTGGATTAAGCAGGTTCGTTCTCCTAGAAACCGACTTTAGAGTCTTGACTGCGCCTCGCATTATTGCTTGCCGGCATCCTTCACGTTGCATCCAGTAGGCAAACGTAGCAAACTTAGACGGCTCCGGGTTTGTTGGTGGCGGACCCGCGGGGATTTGAACCCCGGACCCCAGGCTTCTCCCGCTTGAAGCGTTTAGAGGGCCTGTGCTCTTGACGCATGGTAAGCTCTATCCAGCTGAGCTACGGGTCCTAGCGTACACATTACGGACGGTTATTGTGCTTAAAGTTGTTCATTACTCGATGAAGATAGCTGGTCTGTATGGTTCTGCGAGTTTGGCTCTCATCTTTGGATCGTACACGTCGGTGTCGTCTTCACTATGGACTTCGACTGGTGCTTTCAATTCTCTTGCAAGGAAAGATTGAGCTTCGGTCAGGGCATTGTACTCGTTGAGTTCCCCGAGGGCGATTCTACGTTTTCGCAAATCCGTCGGCATGGTTCTCACTTGTTTCACTAATTTAGCGGCGAATTTTGGTAAATCCTTGTGTGTTCCTATTTTCGCGTTTATCATGTCTCTTATCAGTCCGTCTAGGGTTTCGGGTTGTTTGTCAGCGCGTTGTAATGCTTCAGTTAGCACGCGCCATTTCCATTTTGCTGTTGTGTAGTAGTGGATTTTCTTTGGAGCTATTTTTGTTGTGGACACTATTTCTTGTGTATCATCCAGAATTTGTCTTACGAGCCCTTCTAGTTCATCGGCTTGAAGGTCTATGCTAGATTCGTCGAATTCAGGCCATTTCGCGGTTGTGACCAAGCCTTGTTGTCCTATGAGTTTCCAACTTTCTTCAGCTAAGTGTGGTGCAAAGGGTGCTAGTAGTCTTATCCAGATTGAGAGTGCGTTCTTGATAACGTTCGAATCAGGTTTCGTTGCTCTTCTCTCATACCATCGCAGGTCGTTCCAGATGTCGTAAATTGCTGATGCTACGGCGGTGCGAGTTTTGAGTTTTTGTATTGATTCGGAAACGATTTTGGATTTAGTTTGAACTCGGTCGGTTAGCCACTTTTCAAGGTGGCCGTTTGGGTTTTGTTGTGTCTCTTGCGCCTTCTCCTCTACGAGTCGGAGGAATGATTCAAGTCGATTCTGCATATCACGCGCATTGTCATGCCGCCAGTCAGGATCATCCATGCCTTCGGCGGCGAGGAGGGTTGTGCAGCGCACGGCATCAGCTCCGAAGTCTTCACAGGCTTTCCAGAGTGGTACAAAGTTTCCCTGGGACTTGTGCATGGGTCGTCCTTCGGCTAGCATGAAGCCGTTTACTCCAACTGCGCGTGGCCAATACTTTTGTTCGAAGAGTGCGACGTGATGAAATATGAAGAATGAGAGGTGGTTACCTACTAGGTCTTTTCCAGAATTTCGTAGGTCGACTAGATACCAGTAGGTGAATTCTTGCCTTACTTGTTGGAGTACCTTCTCATCTACGTTGATTTTTTTCGCGAGTTGATGGATATCTCCGATTTCGTAGAAGATGTAGTCAAATACTTCCGGTTCGAGCTGTTCTGCTTTGATGAGTTGGGCGTTCACGAACTTGCTGACCATGTAGTAGGCCATGTAGACTGTGGAGTCGCTTAGGGTTTCAACGATCCAGTCATGGCTCCATGGCAGGGGAGTCCCGAGGCCGGTTTTGCGTGCGCATGGCCAGTCTTGGAGCCAGTCTATTACGCCGTCGAACCAACTTCGGGCTTCTTCCGGGTAGAAATCCATCTTGGAGGTTGCAGTATGAGTTTTGGATTTCCATTCTGAATCAGAGTATTTCAGGAACCACTGATCTTCAAGAACCTTTGCGATACATTCGGTTGTGCATCTGCATACCACTTTCTGGGGTAGTTCGTAGATTACGTCAGCAATTCCTTTCTTGCGAAAGTCTGCGACGAGCGACTGTTTCACCTGGGCTATCTTCATTTTGGCGTAGGGGCCACAATTGTCTTTGAGAAGTCCACTGTGAAATTCGGCTTTGTAAATTTCTTTGGTTGCGTTCTCTGCAAGTGGGTCGTTTTGATCACTAATGCGCATTCGATCAACGATTTCTACTGCTGGAAAATCACCATAGCCGTTTACAGAGATTACCGAGATTGGACGAATGTTTTGCACAGTTTCTGGTGCTATTTGAAATTCACTTAGGGTTGATGGGTTCTTCTGTAAATCTCGAAGTGCTAGCCAATCGTAGGGAGCGTGTGCGGGCACGCTGTAGACTAGACCGGTTGCGTTTTTGGTGTTAACGAAATCTCCTGGAAGGATGATTAGTCTTCTTCCTAGCATGGGGTCCGTGCAGTACTTGCCTACCAGGTCTGCGCCTTTCAGTTTCTTTACTACCGTGACCTGTTTAAGTTGGTTGCTTAACTTCACTGCGGCCTCTTGACTGATGATCCAGTCTTCTCCGTTAACTTGAGCTTCCACGTATTCGCCGTTTGGATTGACCCATAGGTTGGTGACTCCGTATATTGTTTCAGGTCGGAATGTTGCGCATGGAAGGATGCTGTTCTCAAGCTTGAATTTGACAAGAGTATAATCTTCTGGCCGAACTCCCTCTCCTTCAAGGCGATCGGCATCTCCAGTTGGACTCTCGTCCTTGGAACACCAGACTACTGGATGGGTTCCTTTCACAACGTATCCACGATCTTTCAAACGTAGGTACTGCCATTCCACGAATTTATTGAAAGCAGGATCCAAGGAGCTTGTGTGGAATTCTCTCCTCCAGTCTAGTGACATTCCTAATTTCTTGATTGCATCGCGGTTGACGTCAGTGTAGTATTTCGCCATGTAGACAGGATCGATGAATTTCTTCAGGTGTTCTTCTGGAACTTTATCTATATCTCGGATGGATCGAATGAAGTTTTCATCTCCCATCCTGATGCGTTCAGCTGCGCCGGCGACTGTCTTGCCAGTCCAGTGCCAGGCCCAGGGGTAGAGGACGTTATAACCACGCATCCGCATGTATCTAGCATAGACATCTATCCTAGCTGCGGTATAGCCGCTTCCAACGTGCAATGGTCCGCTCATGTATGCGAATGGAAATGTGACGAAACATTTCGGGCGGTTGGAGTCTGGATCAGCGTTGAACGTCTTCGATTTGTCCCATTCACTCTGCCACTTCTTGTCTATACGATTCCAATCAATAGGCACCGTCATTCACCTGGTTAACATCGATTTGAGTGCTTGGTCAATGTTTTTGACAACGGAGTCAACGTTGCTGATCTTTCCTCCTCCCTGTCCGAAGTAGTCTTTTCCTCCACCGCCTCCTTCTAGCATGGCGGCTAGTTTCGTTGCTAGTTGCCCCGCGTTTACTCCGTTTTGAATCGCCCTTTTCCCGGCTCCGACGAAGATTCGTGCTGTTTCTTGCACGAGTAGGAGAACGGTTACAGCGTCCTGGTCTCGTTCAACTATCAGGTTGTTGACTAAAATTACTTCTTCTTCTGTACCTTGCGTATATGTTGCGTTGCACAATCTTACTCGGTCGATTGGTTTCGCCATTTTAAGAAGGCGTTCCGATTCATGTTGTGCCCATTCTCTCGTTAGTTTTTCAACTCTTCGAGAGAGCTTTGCATTTTCATCAACTAGGTTTCTCACGTATTGATCCACTTTCTCAATTGGTGCTTCAATCGTGTTTGAGATTGTTCTGAGTTTCTTTTCTTGTTCTTGGAATGCGCGTAGAGTTTGAGTGCCGGCGGCAAAGATGATTCGTTCAACTCCATCCTGAATGCGTTCAGTGTGCAGTATCTTTATCGAACCAACTTGACCGGTTCTTGTACAATGGGTTCCGCCGCATGCTTCAACGTCCCAATCTCCAATTTTGATTATGCGGAGGTCTCTTCCTGGGACTACTCCTCCTTGGTAGAGGCGGTATCCGTAGATTCGTTCCGCTTCTTCTCTTGGAAGCCATTGAGATTCTACGGCAATGTCTTGGAGTGCAACTTCCGTAGCTAGTCGTTCGATTTCTCGGATTTGATTTTCGGTTAGTCGTTCGTAGTGTGATATATCGATTCTACTTGTTTCTGGGCCTTTTTGGGCTCCGGCTTGCCATGCATGTTGCCCCAAGACACGCCTTGCCGCGCCTAATACGAGATGAGTGCCAGTGTGATGTCGCATTAGACTTATGCGTCTGTTCCATTCGATTATTCCGCGGACATTAGTGCCTACGGATGGAGGCTTTTCGTTAATATGATGCAGAATTACTCGTCCCGCTTTTTGAGTGTCAGCCACCTTGATTGGGCCTGTTGAAGTTTCAAGAATACCAATGTCTCCTGGTTGGCCTCCGCCTTCAGGATAGAAACAAGTCTTATCCAGCACCACATACTGCTCGT
>CAYWMG010000486.1:0-4798 GCA_964459245.1 uncultured Candidatus Bathyarchaeia archaeon | reverse complement strand
GAGTCCACTCTATCCTCATTGCTCTCGCCAACTCCCAGTAGGATTCCCTCTTCAATTAGCAGGCCTTCCTTTCTAGCCTGAATCTTTGCGTTGATTCTCTCATTGTAGGTTTGACCGAGTCTAAGGGTAGAGTATAGTTTCTTGTTGTGGGTTTCTTGGTATAGGGCGTACCAATCCGCGCCAGCCGCCTTGAGGGACTTCAGCACTTTTCTTGGCAGGACGCCGGGAGAGACCATTATCGGTATGCCGACCCTGTCATTCACGGCTTTAACCATCTTAACGAGCAGATCGTATCGCCTTCCATGATGAATGAGCGGGTCCTCACCCATCGTGAGATCAACCAAATGCACACCAGAGTTCTGAAGTCGTTGCGCCATTTCGGCCACCTCTTCAGGGTCTTTTCGATATCGTGGTGCCTTGGTGTTTGTTTTCCTGTACAAACAGAACGAGCACATTTTCCGGCAGTACGTGGAGAAATATATGAACCCGTAGAGAAAGACTTGGTTGCCGAAATGCAAGGCGTTGACTCTCGACGCGGTTGCAAATAGAGAGAACGTATCTTCGATGTTTCGGCATTGCATCAGGCGTAATGCTTCTCGCTTATTGAGGTAGTTTCCTTGGAGCGCCTTATCGAGAATGTGCCTTATCCCAGCCTCAGTTAGTTGCTTTGGCCGCTTCAGGAACTCTTCGCGGGTTCCTTGGGCTTTGAGAGTAGTCTGAATTCTTGGCGTTTCTATGTGGCTGCTTGGGGAATACAAGTACTCGACCCAAAGATTTTGGTGGGTAGCACTTTGATATGGGTTAGTCTCAAAACCTGTGTGCCGAAATCATCGTTGCGGACAGCCGGTGCTCTTTCCGTGCCGACTCCGAAATCAAGCGGATAAGTCGCAGAATAATATCAGCGACGGCGGGTGCATATTGAAGGTTGCTGCTGATTTTCCGGAACCGACTTCGAATCGCGCCTTATAGATGCGCTCGTTGGATGAGGCACGCGGTCGGAAGTTTCCTTGGCAAAACCATATTTCGAGCAGCCAATGCTACAGTTGTTGTCAACAGAACAGAAAGAACGCATTCATCTTGCCTCTCTAAAGATCTTGGAAGAGGTCGGCGTCATGATTCAGAATGACGCCGCGCTCAAATTAGTTGCTAGTCACGGCGCGGAAGTCGACACTAGAAAAGGAATTGCGCGCATACCGCAAAACCTCGTGAATGAATCTTTAGTGAAGGCACCGTCAACAATCAGCATGTTTAGCCGCAATGGCAAACATGACTTGATCCTTGAGAGTAACCGGGTTCACTTTGATCCCGGTTCGTCTACTTACTACATATTTGACTCTGATACATTTGAGATCAGACGGCCGATCTCAAAGGAACTTGCAGACTTCGTGAGGCTCACTGATGCGTTGGAGCATATCCAAGCGCAAAGCACGGCGCTCGTGGTTTCTGACGTTCCTAACGCTGTCGTTGACCGATATCGGCTATACATAGTTCTGAAGAATTCCCCTAAAACGATTGTAACAGGGTCATTCGGCGCAGGTGGTCTTCTGGACATGAAAGACATGCTTGCCGCCGTGGTGGGTGGAGAAGATGAGTTGGCCCGAAAACCTTTGGCAATATTCGACGCCTGTCCATCCGCCCCCTTGAAATGGGGAGACTTCATCATTCAAGACGTAATGGACTGTGCGAAATACGGGATACCCGCCGAGATTCTTCCAATGCCTCAACTCGGTGCAACAGGACCAGTAACTCTCGCTGGATCTCTTGCGCAATTGAACGCAGAATTCCTCAGTGGCCTAGTCATCTCGCAGCTCGCCAATCCTGGCGCTCCAGTCATTTATGGAGGCTCTCCCACTACTTTCGATATGCGCCACTGCACGGCGCGCCTAGGTGCAATAGAAACTGTGATGTTAGGCTGCGCATACGCTCAAATGGGGAAATACTACGGTTTACCCACACACATGTACCTAGGTTTGAGCGATACAAAGGTTGTCGACGCCCAAGCCGGATTCGAATCCGCAACCGGTATAATGCTTGGTGCACTCGCCGGAATTAATGTGATATCCGGCCCAGGCATGTTGGATCTAGAAAACTGCTTGAGCTACGAAAAACTTGTCATCGATGATACGATTTGCGGAATGGCCGAGAGACTCATCAAAGGAGTGGACGTCGATGACGATACTCTTGCGATTGATGCAATAAGAAGAGTCGGCGTGGGAGGACACTTTCTTGCTGACAAACACACAGTCGAATGGTTCAAGAAAGAATTATTCATCCCGTCAGAGCTCGTTGATAGACAAGATTTGAAGCTTTGGAAGGAACAAGGATCGAAAGACACATTCAAGAGAGCCAAAGAGATCGCGCATCAATTAATGAGAGACCACAAACCTGAGCCGTTACTACCAGATATCGAAAGAGAATTGGACAACGTGACGAGGAAGATTATGAGAGCTCATGGCGTAGACCGGCTACCTCTTGGGCCATAGTTCCTATTGCGCGTTGAGCGCTGCGTAGATTGGAAGCTGGGGGGAGCCGAATCTATGGTCAAGATTCTCTACTTATCTGAGAGTGATGTTCAATCCTGCGGATTAGCGATTCGAGACGTCATTGACATAACAGAAAAAGTGTTTCGGGCGCATGGAGAGAGAAAGGCAATCGTTCCAGCAAAGATTTCACTTGAGCTAAAGGGCGTGTCTGCATATGAAACGTGGGGAAACGCAATGCCCGCATACTTCGAACCGTGGAACATTTGCGGAATCAAATGGATTGGCGCGAATTCTGACAACCCCATAAAGAGCAAACTACCAACGCTAATGGGCATGATAATTCTAAACGACCCGGCAACCTTTGCCCCAACTGCAATCCTCGGAGGTGCTTGGGTAACCGCGATGAGAACCGGAGCGGTATCCGCAATCTGTGCGAAATATCTGGCAAAGAGGAACGCACAAACATTGTGCATAATTGGAGCTGGATTTCAAGGGAGACATCAGTTACTTGCACTGCAAGAAGTTATGTCATTATCAGAGGTCAGAGTACATGACGTTGATCCGCGGGCCTCGAATCAGTTTGTCGAAGAAATGCGGTTGAAGTCGAAGGCCGAATTAAGGCCAGAGAAAGAAATCGAGTCCGCCGTTAAAGGATCCGATATTGTGATCATCGCTATCACGAACGAAGCAGTCTTCTTCAAACCAGACTGGGTTGAGAAAGGTATGCTGATATGCTCCCTTGGCGAGACAGTGATGAAATATGAAGCTCTAAGGAGCATGGACAAGATAATTGTCGACCATACTCAACAAACCATGCATATGGGCGAACTTAAGAAATGGGTTGACATGGGCTTGATCTCAGAGCGAGACGTATACGCTGAATTGGGCGAAATTGTTGCTGGCAGAAAGCTAGGCAGAGAGAGCGATGAGGAACGAATTTTGGCTGCCCCCATCGGAGTGGCAAGCCTTGACATAGCGACAGCCTTCACAGTCTACAACCTAGCGAAACAAAAAGGCGTGGGACAGATTTTGAACTATTTCTAGGAAACAGTTTTGCCGAGAAATTCAACATGTATGTTAATCGTGACCAGCCACAAAGATGCCGCAAACCGTAGGAACGGCCACTGTTCTTGCTGTCGATTAGAAAGAAACTAGTCAACATTGAAGAAATTCGCGCCGGAGCTTGGTCGCAACTTATGTTGCTCAAATCAATCTGTCATTAAACACAATTTCTCAACATTAACCGTTGGTGTAACCGAAGTCTCTAACCTGATGTGAACATGTAGTTCTTGATTCCGCCCTTGTCGCCTAGCTCGACTATAACTCCTCTTAGGATGCCCTCCCCATATTCGCTTCCAGGATTGAGGCAAAGAGTGCGCCCAATCTTGGCCACGCCTTTGGATTCGTGGATGTGTCCATGTAAACCTATCAGCGGCTGATGTTTCTCTATCGAGGTTCTAACGGCCACACTTCCTGTTGATATCCACTCGTTTTGCCCACCCTTCATAACCGGTTTAAGCGTTGCATCAAGTTTCGGCGCTTGGTCGATAAGAGTATTCGCGGGCGGACAGTGAAAATTGAAAATCGCATTGGCCATATCTCCAATTTGTTCGGTCAATGGTGAGATCTTCGCAGCCAATTCTTCCTCGGAAATTTCCCGTGGAGTATGCCAAGGAGTAGGATTAGTGAACCCTAACGTGATCATTTCGTGATGTGGAGTAAGTCGAACATTTTTTCCTTCAGGGTTAATCACAGATTCAGTATCAGTTAGGGACGCATCTATCTCTATTCTGTCATCGTTGCCAGGAGAAATGTAGCATACGGAACCAGTTCCCTTAAGCCTCTGATTGGCAATCTCGATCCAGCGGACGGTTGATTCGCACATGAGACGTGTGAAGAGCGCGTCGACTTTACGTCGATCCGCTTCTAGGGCGGTCATTTCATCTTCAGTCGTGCGGTATGGATAATACCCGCTGTCACGGATAATTTTCTCAAGCTTCGCAATTTGCTGCTCAGAGTCAGCGGTCATATCGCTTCCGAACAGTTGGCTGTGATAGATGCCGTCTGTATGCCGAATAATTGGGACGACCATCTTCCCAGTTATGTCTCCACCAAGAATCAGAATCTTAGCGTTATAGAATTTAGCAGCGTTGATGAACTTGAGGAAGCAACGTTCGGAACCGTGGACATCCGTTACGAAGAACGCGCGTATCGTAGTTAAGGGGCCCACCACATTTGCCAAACCCAGCGAGTTTAGGCTATAAGACCATTTGGTGTATTCTCAGAGTTGTAACAACTCCCTTATCGGATGAGCC
>CAYWMG010000485.1:0-10697 GCA_964459245.1 uncultured Candidatus Bathyarchaeia archaeon | reverse complement strand
GACAGTTGCATCCGTGGTGAGTATGCTTGAGATAGTTGCAGCAATGCTGATGTCCGCTTTGTTACTGGGAGAGGCTTACAGTACAGTAACTCTTGTCGGAGCCATGTTGGTGCTTGCCTCAATCTTTGCAGTGGCCGAAAGTTGAACTTTTATACCAAAAGCTTGGCTAAGCGATCGAATGGTGTCGAGAATGAAGGCGGGAAAACGTGCGTTCATCGCCGAATTCATTGGAACATTTGCCCTAGTGCTCTTCGGGTCACTTTCAGTTACCATATTCGCTTCTAACGTTCTAGGTTTTGGATCTCCGGCTGCGTCATTTATCGGTATCGCGCTCACCCATGGACTAATCCTTATGGTAATGGTATATGCGATCGGTTGGATTTCTGGGTGTCACATAAATCCTGCCATTACGATCAGTGCGGTGGCCCTCAAAAGATTAGATTTTGATGATGGCGTGGGTTATTTGTTCGCTCAAATTTTGGGAGCGGTCTTGGCCGGTTTGGTACATTTGCAAATCCAACCTGGGAACGGAGCTCTCACACATTACGGTGCCGTAGCACCTACTCCAGTGATTAGAGGAAGCGACCTCACGGCTTTAGTCATCGAGGCGATTATCACGTTCTTCTGGATGTTTTCAGTATACGCCGTGCTCTATACTGGCAAGGTCTCTCAAGGAGCGTCGGGGGTGTTGATCGGCATGACGCTTGCCGCTGACATCTTGATAGCGGGACCATTAACAGGGGGAGCTGCTAACCCAGCGCGTGCACTTGGCCCAGCCGTCGCTTCAGGCGATTATGCCAGCTTGTGGGTATATTGGGTTGGGCCAATAGTCGGAGCCCTCATTGCTGGGTTCGTCTACGAAAATCTTCTAATGCCTAAAAAGAAGTAGCCGACTGTTACTATTTCGCGAAGATCTCATTCACGTCGGCCACTCTCTCCACCACTTCAACCTCAATACCACTACGACGAAGCAATCGTGTAATTCTGCCCGTATCTCTAGGCACCAGCCTATGCATTAGACCAGGCCTTAGGTGCTCGCTCCCAACACACATGAGCGCTTTGACTTTCTCATCAGAAAGGCCAGTTTCAATTTTTTTCGCCCAATATTTTTCTCTTCCACGGTTCACACCTTGCACAATTTTTCCTTCCAGGAGTAACTTGTAAGGTTCGAATCCATCATCCAGAAAGATCGTCTGTTTTATTGTCGCTGGAATTTCCGGAGGTCGTACGCCAACGAATCTAAACGCTTGCTGAAGTTCCGTTGGATCAAAGGGTACTCCTTGCAGAAACAGAATATCCGGCACCAAGGACTCAACCAGGCGTTGTCCCGCGTACGTGTTATACACGGCATTCGCGATGAATCTAAAACTCGTCCGAAGGGTTTGAGCCATCTCTTCATCGCCTTCAGAATATACTTGGATCGTTCTCATTGCTTCACGGTAATTCTTTTCCGATGGAGAAAACTCAAACATCAACTCCAACGACTGCTTCATCACGTCGAGTGCAGAGTACTTGGCCATAGTCTTCTGCGGAACTCTAAATCTCTTCAGATTAAGCTGCAGTAGTGTGTCAACGTTTCTTTTCATCTCTCTAACCAGTAACGTGTCGAACGGACAACTCTCAGCTACTGCATACACGACGTGCGATTTGCTCAAGTCAGATCCTCACTGATCATCAGACGCGTAAACCTCTTTACCAATATATTATTCCGTAATGCAAAGACCTAAAGAACGAGCCTACGATAAGCCGGATGGTTAACAATGACGACAATCACTCAGGTGACCCCGGTCACTGAGAAGGACTATGCGAAGCATGATCTGACTAGAGAAAGATTGCATAAGATGCTGTATAGTATGCTTATCCTAAGAAAGTTTGAAGAAAAAATAGAAGAACTATTTCTAGTGAAAGGTTTACTCATAGGCCCGTCACACCTGTACCTCGGTCAGGAGGCAATAGCAGTCGGCGCAATGAGCGCCCTAGCCGCTGAGGACCTCACTGTAACAACCTATCGAGGGCATGGACACGCATTAGCCAAGGGAGTACCCGCAAATCTGTGCATGGCTGAACTGTTCGGTAAGTCCACTGGTAATTGTAAAGGACTTGGAGGTTCCATGCACGTCGCAATCTATCCGAAAACTGGGTCTCTGTATGCAACCGCGATCGTGGGAAGCGGAGTACCAATTGCAGCGGGAGTTGGGCTTGGTTTAAAGCTGAAACGTTCCAAGCAATTAGTTGCCACATTCTTTGGAGACGGAGCAGTAAACACCGGCGCCTTCCATGAAGGAACCAACCTCATCTCCGTATGGAAACTTCCTGTAATCCTATTCTGCGAGAACAATCAATACGCCATGTCAACGCCAGTGAGCAAGGCAGTCTCCAGCCAGAGCATTGCCGAAAGGGGGCGTTCTTATGGTATCGAGACAGTTGTTGTTGATGGAAATGATGTCTTGTCCGTTTACGTAGCGGCGAAGGCGGCTGCTGAAAGAGCTCGCTCAAAGGTTGAACCAACATTCATCGAATGCATCACTTACAAGATGAAAGGTCACGGAGTATACGACAAGGGGGATTACAGACCAAGGGAAGAGGTTGAGAAGTGGCTAGCTCGAGATCCAATTGCCACCTACAAGAATCGCTTGCTCAAGAGTAAGATCATCGATCAAGAGGAGATTGATGAGGTTGAGGAAAGGGCTAGACGGGAAATTGAAGACGCGGTTACCTACGCGATGCAAGGGTCACCGTTGCCCTTTCAAGAAATGAAAGACTACGTCTATGCGGGGATATAGACCGTGCGTGAGCTATCTTACTCTGATGCGCTCCGTGAAGCTCTTCGCGAAGAGATGCTTAGGGACTCGAAAGTAATACTACTTGGAGAGGAGATTGGAGTCTTCAATGGAGTTTACAAAGCTACTCGTGGATTGCTGGACGAATTTGGACCAGACCGAGTAAGAGATACCCCGATCTCGGAGGCTGCAATCGCGGGAGCAGCCGTGGGTCTAGCGTTGGCTGGATTTAGGCCCGTGGCAGAGATAATGTACATGGATTTTCTCACGATATGCATGGACCAGTTAGTAACCCAAGCCGCCAAGATGCGATTCATGAGTGGGGGGGGACTAAGCGTACCGATGGTGTTGAGAACCCAGTACAGTTTGGGAAGGCAGCATGGTTCGCAACATTCGCAATTTACGCCTTCATGGTTTTTTCAAGCTCCAGGATTGAAGGTTGCTATACCATCGAACCCATACGATGCCAAGGGTCTACTGAAAGCTGCAATCCGCGAACAGAATCCGGTGCTTTTCTTGGAATGCGGTTTGCTCTACCGAACAAAGGGGCCCGTACCCGAAGAGGAATATCTAATCCCTCTCGGACAAGCTGACGTGAAAAGGAAAGGGGAGGACGTGACCATCGTTGGAGTCTCCAGAATGGTAGGCGAATCTTTGGCAGCGGCTGATAGACTAGAAAAAGATGGGATCTCCGCTGAAGTCATAGATATTCGTACACTCCAACCCCTTGACTTAAACACGATAATAGAGTCTGTCAAGAGAACTTCAAAACTCATCATCGCATGTGACGATGTTAAGATCGGTGGTGTTGGCGCAGAAATATCCGCATCCGTGAATGAGAACGCCTTTGACTATCTGGATGCCCCGATCAAGCGCGTGGAATGTCCTGCAACCCCGGTGCCATTTTCTCCTCCATTGGAGCAATTGTACATGCCTAACGCGGATAGAGTCGTAGAAGCGGTCAAAGAGATTATTGGACGCTGAATCTACCCGTTCAAATTTTTGATGTTGAATGGCAAAGGATTGTTAACTCTTCGGGGGCAGTAGAGCGACTTTCAAGGCTTTTCCAGCTCCCATAAGCTTCAAAGCTTCTTCAGCCTTCTCGAGCGACATTTGGTGAGATATTATCGGCTTAATAGCCACTTGGCCTGAGGTTATGAGATTGAAAGCTCGTTCCACGGCCGTTGGCGTGTGATGAAATGCGCCTTGAATCCGTAGCTCACCATAGTGGATCTTGTGAGCATCGAACTCAACGCGAGTTTCTCCGGGGCATCCTCCGAATAGTAGGATCGTACCGCCCTGCCGGACAAGCGAGTTTGTAGACTCCCACGTCTCTTTTCTTCCAACCGCCTCAATAACTAGATCTGCACCTCTGGCCTTGGTTAAGTTCAAGATTTCTTGCTGGAAATTTTCTTCTGCCGAGTTTATGGTCACGTCGGTTCCAAGATTCTTTGCTTCGTTTAGTCGGTCGTTCACAACATCACTCAAAATTACTTGCTTCGCTCCATGGAGTTTTGCAAGCTGAACGTGGAGGAGTCCAATGGGACCGCCGCCAATGATGACGACCGTGCCTCCAGGATCAAATTGAACTAGATCCCAACCATGCACGACGCAAGATAATGGTTCCAGACTCGCAATGTTTTCTAACGGAATTCCGTCAGGAACTTGGAAAGTGTTCTGGCGGACTATTTTCTCCGGGATTCTCACAAACTCAGCATATGTCCCCGGCCATGTGAATCCAACGATGCTTTCGTTGAGATGTTCACAAAGATTCGGCTGTTTCGATTGACAATAGAAACACTTAGTGCAGGGTGCAGAATTGGCTGCGGCCACCTTCATCCCTCTCTCAAATTTCTTAACTCCTTCTCCAACCTCAACGACTGTTCCCGCAAACTCGTGGCCTATTATTTGGGGTAGTTGCGCAAGCGGGTGACCACGTCTGTACATCTTCACATCTGTACCACAGGTGAGCGCAACGGTACTCTTTACCACAAGCTCTCCGCGTTCCGCATGCGGAATTTCGACCTGTTCTATCTTCAGTTGGCCTGGACTGTAAAACCTGACTGCGAGCATTGAGGGCATGAGACAAGTACGTGCTTTGATGTTGCTAATTAACGATGCATACGACTAGGAGTTTTCGATAACCACTTTCCCCACATCCTTTCCGCTTTCTGCAAGTCGGAAAGCGTCCGTTACCTTCTCTAATCGCATTCGGTGAGTGATTATTTTCGTCGGATCAATTCGTTTACTCTCAATAAGTTGAAGTGCCATCCGCATTTCAACCTCCGATGTGGAGTAACTTGACAGGAGTGTTACTTCTCGAATGAAGAAGCGACTGATATCTACTGAGAGCATGGCACCACGAGCAGGAGCCCCGAACAGCAATACTCTGCCTCCTTTGCGAATGCAACCGATCGCCGTTTCAACCGCTCTCGGATTCCCAGTAGCGACAATAGCAAAATCAACACCCTTCCCCTGCGTCATCTTGGTTATTTCAGCCTGCGAGACTCCTGAGGGCTCGAGAATGTGATCTGCCCCAAGGTTTGAAGCCATTTTGCGTCTGCTCTCGACCATATCAAGCGCAAAGATCTTTTGTGCGCCATAGAGTTTCAACAATTGTACATGAGTCAGCCCTACAGGTCCAACTCCAAATACTGCAACGCTCTTGCCGAGTATGTCTCCTAATTTTTTGAGTGCTCGAATACAACACGCCGTCGGTTCTACTTGTGACCCTTCCTCGAAGGTCATGTTTGAAGGAAGCTTGTAGATCCCGCCACCATCGACCAAAGCTTGCGGAACGCGGAAACAGTCAGCAAAACCACAAGGACTCAGATTGCTCTTAGGATACTCCTCGCAGAGAGTCTCTGAACCGTTCTTACAGAATGTGCAGTGGCCACAGGATACGTGATGATGTACAACCACATTCTCTCCCTGCTCAAATTCGCGGACCTGTTCTCCTTTCCTTTCGATGACGCCTGCAACTTCATGCCCTAAAACTGGAGGTGTAATCTGTTCTCCATGCATTTTCTCAATATCAGTTCCACAAACGCCGCATACTCTCATCCGGACAAGAATCTCTCTTCCACTGATCGATGGAATAGGGACTTCGCTCAACGTGACGGTACCTTTGCGTTGAATAATCGCCGCCCTCATAATGGCATCAATAGCTCACTGGTCGATGGGGTTCATCTCTTTATCACAGTTTGCGTCCAGCAGGTAAGTCGGTTCAGCTTAGTTTTCGGAGGTTTTCAGAAAGATCCTATCAGGCTTGGCAGATCATTTAATGAGCTTAAGATATAGTCAGGTTCATAGCTTATCAATTGTTCCATGCTGGCAGATCCTGAAGATACTGCAACAGAACTTAGACCCGCCTCCTTTGCTGCAATGATATCATTCACGCTATCTCCGACAAAAATAGCCTCGTCCGTCCGCACATTTAATTCCTTAAGGGCTTTTTCCAGAGATTCCGGATTGGGTTTCATTTCCTGACATTCATCTCGAGTAACGACTACCTGAAAGAAGCCGTTCAGCCCTAAACGTTCTAGAGAAATGTCTGTGCCTTTTCGACTATTGTTCGTGACCAAACCGAGTAGTAGGCCGCGCTGCCGTAATTCACGCAATGTATCGAGAACACCAGGGTGAAATGTTGTCTCTTGGGCTGCTCTTACTTCCATCTCTTCGAGTAATCCGTAGAATTGGTTTCGAAGCTTCTCGTAAGTTTCAGGGTCGAGACGGTCTTTCATCTGCTTGAGGAGAGTAAGAATACTTGATCTCTCCGTCATGTCTGGAGATCGATGATTTAGTTTCTCCAACTCCGCTAGAATTGTCAGCTTTACTCCCTTCGAGTCTAGATTGAAACGCGTAATTGTTCCATCCATGTCGAAGATTACGCTCCTTAACTTCACAGGCTTCATTTCAGGTTTACCCTGCTAACAATACTTTGATTGTAGCTTTGCAGCTATCTACTTGAAGTTTCACTTAACATGGTCTGAGATGAAGTTCATCTATATTTTGTACTCTTATTCCAGAAGAGGATAGGTTGACTCCACAATCTTGCGGAA
Source organism: uncultured Candidatus Bathyarchaeia archaeon (assembly GCA_964459245.1). Taxonomy (GTDB): domain Archaea; phylum Thermoproteota; class Bathyarchaeia; order 40CM-2-53-6; family 40CM-2-53-6; genus FEN-987. Next base: position 3,856 of record CAYWMG010000485.1, on the reverse strand, counting down.
TGGACAAGAATTAATACGAAGAGAAGGCCGGTGAACTCTCTGGCTCAGTTTAATGGGCCCGTGGTCCAGCTGGTCAAGATGCCGCCCTCACAGTGGGGCAAATGAGAACGGCGGAGATCCCCGGTTCGAACCCGGGCGGGCCCACCACGAATAAGTGAGTTTTTTCCATGAACATCGTGCACGCAAGAATACTAATTTTGCTAAACGCCTAAAAATTCTAGTCTCGATTAGTCAGCGACTGTTCGCTTAGGCACTTCGGTCACTTTGCTTTGTAATAGAATGTGGGACTTTGGAGTCTTTGCATAGCAGTGCCCCAGTCGATAGTTCCATTTGTGCTCTTCCACTCTACGAAGGCCGCTCCTTCTCCTGCCCAATCTTTGAATCGGCGAACAGCTTCGGCATGTGGTTCGTTGATTACGAAATCTTCTATCACTTCCTTCTTCTGCCACACTGTAAGCGTCCAAAAACGCTTGTGCAGAAAGTCCGCCCTCAAACCATACCTTGCTAGTCCGTGAGTTTGCTCAAGTTGTTTCTGCACTCTGGCAGTCATTCTAAGAAATGGAATTATGTACCGCCAACTACGTATCGGAAGGAATGTTGCTATGCAAACCAGTTCCTGCGCCTCACCGTTACCCTCTACCTCAACCTTCCTTTCCAACATTGGCACTGGCACTCCAAGAAGTATATGATTAGCTTTCCTGTTAAAAATCTACGTTAATCGAGTTCCACAAAGGGCGCAGAAACCTGAATTGTACGGTGAGATAGATCTACAGATTGGACACCAGAATCCTATTGGTCCAACGGAATTAAATTGTTGATCCGATTGCTGGCTGCGAAGATAGTATGGGTGCTGTCCATGAATGGGTTTAGAGTATTGGGGTTGAGGCCAATATGTGTATCCCACGCCTGCAACAGGATAGGTCACATAGGAAGCAGAAAAGACTGGTGGTCGACCGAAGAACACTCGAACGCTGCGTGTGAACAGATAGATCAAGATAACTCCGTAGACAACCAACGCCATGGCATTGGCCCAACTCCCCAGTAGAAGTCCTAATCCGCCAATAATCATGCCATTAGACGTGAGAACAAGGCTTGTGGTCCAACTCCAACCTAACCCAGCCCAGAGCGAATAAGCCAGAACAAAAGAGAATGCGCTAAGGACAACCCAGATTCCTCCTATGCCTAGAATTAGGAAACCTAGGTTAGATGAAATGCCTACTATCGAAACGGCAAGGCTTGTAAGGCTAGGAATTGAACTGGGTCTAGCATAATCAACGAATAGGAGTAGGCCAGTAAAGGCACCAATTAAGCCAATGATGATATGAAGAATGACAAGTACCGTTACACCCGCAGGCCGATCACTACTAGCTTGAATCATTCCATGAATCAACGGATCAACCGAGCATCACTACGACTCAACAGGTTAACAAGTCTTTTGAGGGTCAAGAGCGAGGTGAGCTATTGATGTAGGATAATGAATTGGTTCAAGTATTCGAGGAGTTTGCTTGGGCGAAGAGAGCTTTCGCTTTCTCCACTCCTGAAGAGTTCGGTTTGAATCCGAGGTCCTTGAGAGCTGATTCTAACGCCCAGAGTACGGTGAGAATCTTCTGTTGCTGCGCATTGTATCCCATATTGCCCAATCGGAGGACATTTCCAGCGAGTTTTCCCCAAGATCCAGCTATCATAACCGAGTAGCGATCTTCCATCAACATTCTCAATTTATGTTCATCAATTCTGGGGGGTTTAATGATGGCGGTCACGGTGGGTGAATGATCTAGGTCGGTCTTAGGATAGGGCGTGAGACCTATTGCTCTACAACCAGCGATGGCTGCGTTTGAGACTATTCTATGTCTTTCGATAGCTCTCTCTAACCCTTCCTCCATGTACATGTCCAAGGCCTCGTCGAGCGCGTAGATGTCTGAGATCGAAGCAGTGTATGGGAATAGTTTATTCTTCTTCCACCATTCATTCCACTGCCATAGGTTCAAGTAGTAACCATGTATCTTGTCGCGTCTGGAACCTATCAACTCCCAAGCCTTCTCGCTTATTGAAATCAAGGTTAGTCCTGGAGGAGCGCTGAGACATTTCTGGCTCGCTCCCACGCAGATGTCAATTCCCCATTTGTCGACATCTACTGGTACCCCGCCAAGGGAGGAGACGATATCTGCAATTAGGATGGTTCCATGCTTCTGACAGGCCTTCGCAATCTTCTCCAACGGATTGATGACGCCACTGGGAGTTTCGCAGTGCACGAACGTGGCCACTCGTATGTCCTCATTATTGTCCAGAGCCTCTTCAACTATCTCTGCCTCTAGCCGCTGGTTATTCTCCCCTTCTACCCTTACTGGTATTCCACCGTACAGTTTCACGAAATCTCCCATGCTCTCTCCGTATTCACCGTTCGTTATCGTCAGCACCCTATCGTCCTTCCCGACTAGGGAAGCCAATGCTGACTCTAAGCCAAGAAGTGCTTCGCCAGACATTATGAGAACATCATTCTCGGTCTTCATCAGCTTCTGGATTTTGCCTTGTAAGGATGAATAGAATTCAATGAACCTATGATCAAAATCTGGATTAGTTATTGGCGTGGCCATTCTACGTAGAACTCTGTCAGGGACATCTGTCGGGCCTGGTGTATAGATTAGAATCTGCAAAACCAGCTTAACAAGTTCATACTCGATATTCCCTCTCTATAAGTGATCTCATCCACTAAGATAAGTAGAACTCGTATTATGTACTAGTCAGGATCTATCATCATCTTCAATCAATGAAGCTGTGGATGTCGGTTTCGAAGTTCAGGAGTAGCTACCTCGAGGGCGTGTGCGAAGCTGAGGAGTTCAGGTTCATGTAGTCTCGGTCCTAAGATTTGTATGCTCAAAGGTAAGCCATCAGTGGAATAACCGAATGGAATTACTATGGTGGGCAAACCTGTAATATTTGCAAGTCGGGTAAATTTCACACAGCATGAAACCACATCCAATTCTTTTGTGCCTATGGAAATTTTATGTTCGCCAATTTTGGGAGGAAGAATTTGGACGGACGGTGTGAGTAGAAAATCTGTGTTTTCAAACAAAACTTCGAATTCTCGACGAATTATCTCATTGCTCCTTAATGCTTTGATGTACTGGCTGGCAGTAATTTTCTGTCCTGCCCTGAAGCGTTGGAGAACGTTTGCACCATACTTGTCCGAGCTCTTGTTCAAGAGTTCAGAGTGTTGTGCAGCGGCTTCCGCTAGTAAGAGTGTCGTTGAGACTTGGTCGAACAAGTGTGAAGTTTCCAGTTTCTTCTCCATAATCTCGCCTCCGAGGCTTTGTATTTTCGAGATCACTTTCTCATATGCTGATTCTATTTGTGGATCTAGGTACTCTGGGATGAGATTAGATGATATTGTAGTCCTAGTCCTCTCAACTGTCTTTCCTATGTATTGAGAGAAATCTGGTACAGGTGTCGTGAGGGATCTAGGGTCGTTTGGGTCGTACCCAGCAATCACTTGAAGCATGAGTGCGGCATCAACTGCTGATCTTGTGATTGGTCCGATGTGATCTAATCCTATTGATAGGGGAAAGACACCGGCAGTGCTCACCCTGCCATAGGTTGGTTTCAATCCGACAAGTCCACAGAAAGCCGATGGGATTCTGATGGAGCCTCCAGTATCTGTTCCCACTGCTGCACAGCACATGGATGCGGAGACGGCTGCTGCAGATCCTCCACTTGAGCCGCCTGGAATTCGTTCAGTGTCCCATGGGTTCTTAGTGGCGCCGAAATGTTCATTCTCATTTGTGACACCGAGGGCGAACTCGTGCAGGTTTGTTTTTCCAAGAATTATGGCGCCAGCTTCTCTTAGTAGTGATACGAT
>CAYWMG010000484.1:0-6454 GCA_964459245.1 uncultured Candidatus Bathyarchaeia archaeon | reverse complement strand
CCTCGGGGTCGCGATAGGAGCGTTATTCGCACTAAGCGCGCTCGGTCTTTCAATCATTCTCGGGACTCTTAACATCGTCAACATTGCCCATGGGGCCTTTCTCATGATGGGGATGTATATTGCCTATTGGCTCTACGCAATCGCCGGAGTCGACCCGCTAATTGGAACATTGGTGGCCACGGCAATTGGGTTCGGCGTGGGGGCGCTAATCGATAAGTCCTTGATTGAACGTATCCGCGGAAGCCTGCTCGGTGTACGGTCTGTTCTAGTTACTTATGGGCTAGCCATTGTGATAGAGAACCTGGTGCTTCTATTCTGGAAAGCTGACGTACGCGCCATGCTGGTGCCCCAATATGTTACACGCTTGGGTGGGTTCATCTCACTCCTTCGCATCATAATTGTTGCTTTCTCGATCTCGGCATATGTAATCCTCTACATATTCTTCAAGCGCACGTACATTGGAAAAGCCATCCGAGCACTCACACAAGATGAAATGGCAGCAGCTCTGATGGGTGTAGACGTGAAACGGGTTCTTATGATCAGTTTCAGTACAGGCCTCGCCCTTACCTTCTTGAGTGGCGGTTTACTCGCTCTCATATCCAACATTTACCCGAGCGTTGGGTGGATCTACCTACTCTACTCGTTGGCTGTCATCGTGTTCGGGGGAATGGGAAGCATGGTTGGGCAATTGGTTAGCGGTTTGCTGATTGGTGTCTTTTTGACCGGCATGAGTCAATTCCTGCCAATTGAAGCTGTGACGTTCATCATCTTTCTCGCTTTCATCATATTCTTCGTCATCAAGCCAGTCGGAGGTCGCCGGTAGATTGAATCCGTCGTTAACAGCGTTCGGAAAAGCGAGAAGCTGGATCAAAGAGGTTTCAGCTCTTGCAGCCATACCAATACTTCTAGTGGCGCTTTCGGCAGTTGGCAATGTGTACCTACAGAGGACCGCCTACGTTTACCTTCTCTTTTTGACGATGTCGCAAGCTTGGAACATCATAATGTTGTCTGGTAGGGTGAATCTCGGCCAGTTCATCTTCTACGCTACAGGAGGGTATGTCCTGGCTTTATTGCTCAATCTTGGTATCCCGCTTGTTATCTGCGTTTTGGCCGGGGGAGTTTTTGCTCTGGCGCTGGCCCTGCTATGCTCCCCCCTCTTGAGGCTGAGAGGAATCTTCTTCGCGATTATCACTCTCTTCCTACCGATGTTGTTCAGAGCATTCATCTTGCTAACTCCAACTATCACTGGCGGCGCAAGTGGTGTCTTTCAATCCATAAAGCCACATCCGTTCATCATGGACTATTACATGATGCTTGCTATTGCGGTTCTTGCCACTGGCTTGAACCTGTTCTTGGCGCACTCGAAGTACAGGTTTGCATTAGATGCGATGCACGATGACGAAGATGTAGCGTCGGCCATGGGTGTGAACGTTCTAGGCTCTCGAGTGCTCTGCTTCTCCCTCTCCGCCTTCATTTCTGGTGTGGCTGGAGCGCTTTACACGTACTCGTTGCCATACGTCGACACATCCTTCCTGCTATCGACGGAGGATAACATTCTCATGATTACAATGTCGATAATCGGCGGTATCAGAGACGTCTGGGGGCCAGTTGTTGGTGCCCTGCTCAGTTTTGTATTTGAATACGCACGAATAGCGTTCCCATACGTGCACCTTGTAATCTCCGGCGTAATCTTGATAGCCGCAACGCTGTTTGTTCCCGGAGGCGTCATGCAGTATCTAAGAAAACTGAAAACAAAGTAAACGATGTCTCACAAAAGCTTCCGGAAAAGACTCAAAATTCAAGTTTCAATTTGAATTTGTTATGAGTGAATGCCAGTTGCAGTAGTGACAGTATGGCTGTCTTAACTCAAGCCGATTGTTGTGTTGGACTGGTTTTGTTTCCGGCATATGTGTAGTGATATGTTGGTTCGATTTGTTCTTCTGTGGAACTCAGAAGCTCGTTCGCTTGAATGATCGTGATTGCGACAAGCCTTCAACTTCCGTAAAGTTGACAGCGCCAACATATAATGTATAGTGCAAACACTTAAATGGAATCCACTCGCGCACTTTGTCATGAAACGACCAATCGTAATCGGATTAGCAATCGTCGTTGCAGCAATAGTCATTGTTGCATCGATCTCTTACTACTACCAAGCAAAAACACCAAAAGAAATCGTCGTCGGCGTATCCTTACCATTGACCGGACCCTTTGCATCGCCAACACAGCTAGTCAAGAATGGCTACGAAGTCTGGGCTGACGAAGTTAACCAAAAGGGCGGGCTTCTAGGCATGAAAGTGAGGCTACTTATTTACGATAACAAGGGAGACTCGAAATCTATTATCAGCGACTACGAACGCCTCATCACGGTCGACAAAGTGGACCTCTGCCTTGGAACCTATACGAGCGGCTTAGCCCTAGTAGCGGAACCTGTCTTCGAAAAGTACCATATGCCAGTGATTCACGCAACAGCGGCGTCGGAAGAGATCTACGCCAAGAACTTTACTTACACCTTCACCGTGAACTTCCCAGTGAGTTGGTTTGGCAAAGGATTCATTGACATGCTAATGACCCAGAGCCCCAAGCCCAAGAACATGGCCGTTTTAGCCCTCTCAGAACTATATCCAAAGAGTGTTGCCCAAGGAGCAGCGAACTACGCAAAGTCTGTCGGAATTGACGTACCATTCTTTGAGGAGTACACATCGGACATAACAACGCTTGTTCCCCAGCTCACCAAACTCAAATCATTGAACCCGGATATTGTGCTCGTTTCGGGCTACACACCACACGCAATCCTCGCAACACGTGAGATGAAGGAACTGGGGATCAACCCCAAGGCAATCTGGGAATCAGTAGGGCCGTCCGACCCACAGTATAGGTCCGCGGTGGGCAAAGATGGTGAGAATATATTCACTATCGAACCATGGGTGCCAACACTCCCAGGCGTCGACAGCTTCGTCAACGCGTACAAGGTTAAGACCGGCGGCTCCCTACCTGACTATGGAGCTGCGCTAGCATACGTTTCAGGCAAAGTCATGGAAAACGCCGTCACGACCGTGGGAAGCCTTGACCCAGTGAAGATACGAGACGCCATAAGCAACTTCAAGGGTCAAGTCTTGGGAGTCCCAATCGAATTCGCCCATAACGCCAAAGTCGGCCAATGGACACTCAATGGCATCAACATCGGATTCCCTGGCCTCACAACGCAATTGCGCAGCGGAAGCACAGTGATTGTTTGGCCGTCAGCAATGGCAGGAACCACCCCAGTCTACCCGAAACCCGCTTGGTAAGCGGGTCACCTTTTCTTTTTCTCTTTCCTGCAATCCGTAGGATTCCATTTCTCATAGTAGCGCGTGTCTGCCATTGGGAATTGATCGTTACAAGAACTCTTCAAGCCATTAAAGTATGTAGCCGCCTAAACTGGTAAAGTTCTCAACGTGGTTATGCTGTAATTCGGCGACGTACGCGTTTCCGGTTGAATCAACAGCAACTCCAGATCTGAAAACTTAGTAATCTGGAGAAAGAAGAAATGGCTGAGCTGATGTTATGGGCTTGGGGAAATGTGGACGAGCCATAGATTTTCTAAGCCGATATGCTAACAAAACGGAGACCGCTGTCGAGTACATGAGGGAATGGCCGGTTCGCATACAGTTCACTCTGAGAGGTGAAGAGCCCTTCCACGTTATAGTTGAAGATGGGCAAATGCAAGTACAGGCAGGCAGGCTGCCCGATGCCGAAGCGGAATTTCGAAGTGCATCTGACGTTTTCTTTGACGTTATGACAGGACACATGGACCCCTCTGAAGGGTTCACCATGAAAAAATACGAAATCAAAGGATCGGTATTTGACGTAATACGGTTCAGACATGTCGGCGACCTAACTGAAGCTTCTAACAAGGCGATTTTCGGCATGCTTCGAAGAATGGCGACGCTGGTTAGTTAGTGTCCTCCCGAGCAAATTGCTCATTGCTGATTGCTTGCTGCACACGCTTAATAGCAGTGAAAGAGAATATGGCATAGAAGGATCGCTAAGAAAACGAAGAACCTGGTTTCCGACACTTAGGAGACAAACAAAGGATGCGACTTTTCAGAGCCAAAGAATTTTATGAACCGAATGATATTGCGGCAGCTAATGATCTACTGAATAAAACAGGGCGTAGGGGAAAGATCATTGCCGGTGGGACGTCATTCTATGAGCTTGCTACGCGTGGAATGATACCTGAAGTGGAGACGATTGTCAGTATACGAAACCTCAACTTGAATTACTTGATCGATGACCAAAGCGGGGTGAGGGTTGGAGCCACAAGCATTCTTGACGAATTGTCTCATCATGATACTTTTCAGCGTCCAGAATACCAGTGTATAGCTGATGCAATAAAGGAGATCAGGCCAATTCAAGTCCGGAATGTTGCAACCATCGGCGGTGCGATCTGCACAGCACTTCCGCTCCTAGATCTACCCCCAGCGTTACTAGCCCTGGACTCATCAGTTATTGTAAAGGGATTAGAAGGTGAACGTGAGATTCCTCTGGAGAGATTCTTCTTGGACTGGTTTCTTACAGACATTCACAAAGGAGAGATCCTCACCGAAGTTAAGATACCAAGATTGCCGCAACAAACCGGAACAGCGTTCGTAAAGATCGGGCGAACCCACTATGATTTTTGCCTCGTAAATGTTGCATCACGAATCACTTTTGACGAGACCAAGAAATGTACGGATGTGCGGATATACTTCAACGGCGTGGGCCGAGTCCCTTACAGAGCCTTTGACATCGAGAAAAGTTTTATTGGGAAACCGGTCGATGAGTCAACGATCTCAAAAGGTACGAAATCCTTGGAAACGATGAAGGCGATGAACAGCATTCATGGATCAGCAGAATACAAACGGAAGTTGGCAAAAGTGATTCTTCGAGAATGTCTGACAAAAGCAGCCTCTCGTGCTAGTGGAGATTAGAACATGAGATTTGAAACCCTTCTCAATATCAACGGCCAAACGATGAGGGTTGAAGTTGAAGCTTACGATCTCTTATCCACAGTGCTCAGAGACAAGCTCGGGTTAACAGGAACGAAGCGTGGTTGTGACCATGGAGGTTGCGGGGCATGTACTGTGATTATGGACGGCAAAGCGATCTACTCATGTATGACCCCTGTGCGATATGCAGTTGGAAAAAGCATAACCACTATTGAAGGACTGGCGAAGAACGGAAGGCTGGATTCGATTCAGGAGGCCTTCGTGAAACATACAGCCTTTCAGTGTGGTTACTGTACGCCGGGAATAATAATGGCATCCAAGGCGTTGCTTGACAAGAATCCAAATCCCACTGAGCAGGAGATGATGGAGGCGCTCTCAGGGAATCTCTGTCGCTGCACCGGTTATGCAAAGATTTTTGAGGCAATAGCCGACGTAGCAAGACACACGAACAGTTCCCATTAACTGTGATGCTCTCTTACAGGCTATCATGTTTCTCTTTGATAGCGAGCAGAATCTTTTCAGCGGTTAGCGGCAGATCCGTAAAACGAATCCCAATAGCGTCATAGATGGCATTCCCTATTGCCGGCGCAGTAGCCGTGATGGGTGCCTCGCCGCAACCTTTGGCACCGAATGGCCCTTCCTCGTGCCCATTCTCAAGTATTATCGAATGAATCGGAACATATTCCATCGATGACGCAAACTTATAGTCCTTAAGATCCGGGTTCACAATCTTTCCGTCTTCCACTATTAATTGTTCGTACAAGGTTGTGCTTATTCCCATACTAATTCCGCCTTCATTCTGGCCAATAACGTTGAGTGGGTTGATAGCCTTCCCCACATCAACAGCGCCCACAAACTTGTTGATTTTGACCTGCCCAGTCTCCACATTGACTGATAGGTCAACCGTTTGTGCGACTGGAGTATAGTAAGCAACAGCCCTATCTTTGGTACACTGCCCAGTATCATTGTCGATTTCTCCAGTTTCAGGGTGCCATACGGCTTTTCCAGTAAATTCACCTATACCAGGAACGTATGCGCCGCCCATTGGACCCGGTAAATATAGATCGCTAATGTTCATTGCCACTTCACCAGTGCCTCTGTAGACTATCTTCGTACCCTTCACTTCAAGTTGGTCAGTGAGTGTCTTGAGTTTCTCGCTTGCTGTCTTAGCAATCTCTTGTTTTACTTCTCTGCACGCCAACAACACGGCCTTGCCCATCTGAGATGTTTGCCTGCTTCCGCTTGCGCCGGTGCCTATGGGTGACAGAGATGTGTCAGCTATCATGATGACAACTTTCTCCAGTGGGATCTGCATCTCTTCCGCAGCGATTTGGGCCAGAACTGTTCGGGTTCCCTCTCCAGGATCAGCAGCGACAGTCCATACTTCTATAGTATCATCCTCTTTGTACTTCACAGTTGCAGCACTTGCAAAGCTAACATCGCACATTTCTTGGGCTATTGCAATGCCCTTTCCATGCCTCCAAACA
>CAYWMG010000483.1:0-4376 GCA_964459245.1 uncultured Candidatus Bathyarchaeia archaeon | reverse complement strand
AACCTATTCATCCTGGCTCTAATGATTCTCCCATTTGCTACTATAGAGAAGCAGCCCTCACCTCCACAGATCGGGTACAACTGCTGCCACTTCTACAGCTTGGATTCTGGAACCCCAGTCTTTATGTTGGGAGAAGAATTGTGGATGCGAACAGAGCAAGATCTCACTGCTACTCTATCAAGCCCCAACGGAGCCGCTATTTCGAAGAACTTGCCCGCAGGTTCGGCTGTTCGACTCTACCAGTTTCGCCAAGATGATACGGTTGGGATTTGGAAACTCAACGTCCAAAATACTGCCGCAACACGGAGTATACCATTACACGTGCTCAGCGATCAACTGAACATTTCGATGCGATCATTATCTTACGGGTTAAGAAACAACCAGCTAGTGATCGACGGAACCCTCATGGCACAATCGCAGCAGCAAGGCGGCGTCCTAATCTTAGCGCGCAAGAATGGAAACCACTCACTGACCTCTCCCCTCGCTTCATTCGTAGAAGGAATTCTTCAAACACAAATCACATGGAACCAAGAAAACCCACAATTGATCACTATAACGATTCAACCATCTTCACTCAACAAATCTTATGCTGCCCACGTTTGGGCCGAAATATCGACAGAGACAAGCTTGATCAAACAAATCGGTAATGGTGACGTAATAGTGTCCCTAAAACAACTGGTAATGAGAACACACAGCGCTCCAATGAACATCACTACTCAACGCAAACTAACCTTTGAACTCCCGTTACCAGACTTGCACACGGTCGGCTTGGACGGGCAAGTACCGTTACGGCCAGGCCAAAACCATCTAACCACCTATGTAGAGATAGGAACTGCCATCTTCAGCACGACCATCGACATTTTCCTCGGGTCTAATGGAATAATCTCCTCTATAGCAAGCTATTCACCAATCTTACCAATCGAGCCCCAAACAGAATTCGAATTAAACGACGACCTGCGCGCGATCTCAGAATACAAACTAACGATGATAGCTAAAGAATTCGGCGTCAACGCCCTCTGGAATATGCCCATCCTTCCCCCAGTCACACGGATTCGGTTGGTCAACAGATTGACGCAGCAACAGATATCAGACTACGAGATAAATTCAAAACAATTTCAAGAATATGCGAGAGTTGGCAATGATGAATACATTATTCCAACCGTTAAGAATCAAACAGCCCAATTGAATGTCTCCATTGGTAGAATAGCGCTCACCTCTAACGAGTTTACTCCGCGGTCAATAATGCCTCAGCCTCTGTCAACATTAGATGTTCTAGCGTCAGCCAGTAATGTTACGGTGAGGATAATTGATCAGTTCGGCAACTCTGCCCAATCTGGTACTATGAGGATTACTAGAAAATTAGGGAACAGTAACCTGGAATCAGTTGATAACACATGGGCGACGGAGAATGGGATCATCAACCTCACACTGCCCCTTGGCGAGTATGCCCTTGACCTGGGTGCTCAAGGTTCGACTGCCACTGAATCACTCAACATTCAGACTGCAACGGAACATGTTGACTTCACACTGCACGGTTTAATCTTAGACACATCGCGAAACGAGTTACTCTTGATAGGGCTTGTTAGCGTAATCATAATCGTCGAAGTTTTTGTGGTCGTGAGGATCTGGAGGCGTGTTCTTGGTAGGAAAAATTTGACCCATTCGTAGGGATTTCAGGTCAAGTTTGGCAGATTACCCAAAGGGTGTCACCGGTGTTTACGGCAGGTACGGGGAATGACATCATTATGACTCCGTTTGTCGGAGATTGGATTGAGCGTATCTCGTCTCCATAGAAATTATTGATCTTTCCAAGCGTCTGCATCTTGGTCACCCTATGCCCTGCCTTTACCTCTCTAATCAGAATGCCGCTACATGGAGCTCTTACCCAGACTCGTTCGCCAATTATCTCAGGTTTCCGTATAATTGACTCCCCTGGTAACATTTTCAGGTATTTCATAACATTCACTATGCCATTCACTAGCCAGTCGATCGAGTGCTGATCAAGTCGTCCTAATTCGCCTCCCTCCACGACAAGTGCTGGAACACCTACCTTGCATGCTTCCGTACAGACGGAACCTGCGACGCCGTGAATCTCAGCGTATTCAGCCTGGAATCTCTGCGTCAACTCTTTTGAAACCTCTAGAGCCTTCGAATCCCCTTGGTCGGGTGCATATACTATATCCACATGCTCTTCCGGAGTATCACCGCCATGAAGATCTATCACGCAGTTTGACTCCTTGATTACTGAGAATGCTTTGTGCGCAATTCGTTGGCTTGCGGTACCCTCAGGATTGCCCGGGAATACTCGGTTAACGTTCTGTCCATCCAAGGGGCAAAGGTAAGGTGTTCGAGATTGTAGGCCAGGCGTATTGAGAATTGGTAAACTTATGAGCAATCCTTTCAGCTGCTCTGGCTTCACTAGCTTCGTAACTCGAATGGCGGCTTCTACTGAAGAAATTTCGCACGGGTGACTTCCAGCGATTACGCATAGCGTTGGCCCAGAGGTTTTCCCAGCCACTGCAATCATCGGAATCTCTATCTTACCCGCTATTGTGTCTCCAACTTCCAGATTTGCAGTCGTTCTTTTTCCAGCCTGAAATCGCATTCCAGCGATAATGAATTCAGACATTTGTTACTTCACGTTGTGCGTCAGGTAACTGTTTCACGCATTTAACTCTGAAGACCAGAACTCAAACCTGACCTGCGGGCTACCTCTTATTGACCCTGAAAAGATAGGTTCTTCAAACACCTTTGTTTACGTATGTGAGCATTTCTTGTAGGCTTTTTCCTTGCAGGTCTAGCTTGTCGAGTGTCATGCCTTCTTGCCAGTAGTCTACTTCGTTTGCGATGCTTGCTAGGGCTATGATGGAGTTGAATGTGGGGGTTTGGATGCCGGCTACTTTCGCGATGGAGCACATGGGGACGAGTCCGTAGATTACGTCTTCGGTTAGGTATCTGTGTTTCAGGTTTGGTGGAGCGTCGTATACGTTCTTGTAATATTTCTCTTGGTGCACGTTCCCTGTTTTCTTGTCTGCATATTTCGCGTATAGGATCTGTGACCATTCTGGGTTTGAGACTTTTTTGAGTCCTAGGGATGCGGCTACGGCCATCTTCTCTTGGTCCATGGCTCTTGCAACCTTATTGACTGAGGGTGTTTGGCCTTCGAGGTAGAAGGAGAATTTTCCTCCCGTATGCTCTATCCAACCCGCGTTTAGGATTACGCCTGCTGGGTGGCTGATGGGGTTGACGTTGTTGATGCTCGTCTCGAAGACGTTGGCGGCGGCGACGACGGATGGAAGGAGCTCGTTCACTTTACGGAGTACCTCTGAGGTTTTGGTGGCTGGGAAGGCAGCGAAGGGTAATCGATCCTTGTCACGTTTGATGACTACCTTGGCGTCGTCTTTGTATTGATCCATGAAGAAGGCTCCCTTCTTTCCAACCCTATCGCATGCGTAGATGAAGGAGGCTGTTTCGGCGGTTGTTACTTTCTCTGGGCCTACTCCTAATGAGTTCAGGAGCTTGCGCATCCTTAACGCCCCGAAGTAGGATATGTAGATCAACGCCTGTCCCTGTTTGAGGTGTGGGGCGCAGGCTCGTGTGAATGCTTCGTGTCCGAAGGCTGGGCTCGTGATGAAGATTAGATCCTTGCCTTCAACTGCGTCTTTAATGTCGAACGTCATCTTCCTGACTTTCGCAAAACCATTCTTAAGCTCCCCAGTCACTTGTATGCCCCCCTTCTTCAATGGGACCTCAAGATTGCTCTTGAACTGAGGCAGTTCGGCAAGAGCCACATCAAAACCAAGTAAGGTCATCTCTCCCGCCAACGAGCAACCTGCATTGCCCGCTCCAAGAACCGCTAAAGAAACCATCAACAACACTTGAAGCGGCAGCATCCACCATCCGTAACTTAATGTTTTCCCACATTTTTCGGCTTCCGTTTTCAGAAGAATCCTCGATGAACATTATAGAAGACCGGTCAATTGACGACCCGACAGGCAACAAACTGCCCTTTGTTGGATTTCAAGATCAACGACATCCTGGGTCATGTTTTCAACTCCCCATGTCCGAGGGACATTCGGTACTTCAGTTTTCCATAAGTAAAAATGGCTTCCGCCGAGTGGAATTGATTTTATCAAGGTCTGTACATATGATCTGCTTGTGATTGTATGCCCGCAGCCTCTTGTGTGAAATGTGGCCACAGGCTAAAAAAGGGAGATAAATTTTGTCCAAAGTGTGGCACGTCGACCACAGAAGAGGAGTTACAGTCATCACGAAGAACAGCACCCGTGACCACTCAGCCACCTAGAACATCCTCAAACCAGGCCAGGGTCATTGTAATCGTTGCTTTGCTGATTCTCTTGATACTGATTATCCCA
>CAYWMG010000482.1:0-6716 GCA_964459245.1 uncultured Candidatus Bathyarchaeia archaeon | reverse complement strand
TTCTGGATTGGTGGCGACTCTAGCGCCGCAATGGAGAGGGCAATCGTGATGGGAGCCACCGCTTGGTTGATCAGCCCAATGAAGAATTTGAGCAAGGCGGAATCGATGTTGAACGACTATCGAGCATCTCTCGATAATCATGGTCGAAATGACGTGGTCGAGTATCCTATCCGTCAAAACATTCATCTTGCCACCAACAAAGAACGGGCTTTGAAAGAAGCTGAGCCTTTCGTCAAGAAGGGGCATATGGGAATGACGTTTGACCCTGACCAGTTAATTATTGGTGATGCGCAAACATGTATCGACAGAATCAAAGCCCTAGAAAAACTAGGAGTAACCTCCGTTCAACTCAGACAACTAGTAGACGACCACAAACAAGTTATTGAATGGATCCGCATCATCAAGAACGAGGTCATCCCCAAACTATAGATCACCAAATCTGACTTCATTCGTAAAATGATGGCTCACGAATCAGGGTTGCAGTCCGATTTTCGGAGTCTAGCGAATATGGCGATTCCTTCTTGAATACGTGATCCATCAACGCACATAATTTTAGCGATACAAAAAATGAAGTTCGACCAGCGAGCGAGCTGGTCGTTAGGGTAGGCAAAGAATGTTAGAGCAGGATTTTACCGTCTTTAGCAATCATCTTACCGTCAGTGTAGCATGTTGGACTGCGCATAGCAAAGTCCCAGTGGATTACGCTGTCAATGGATCCGCCTACATCCAAGTTCTGTCCCCACCCAATATGCATGGTACCCCAAATTTTTCGATCCTCACGCATAGTTCCCGATGAGCGAGCCCAAGGATTCGTACCGAACGCGATCTCACCTAGCAACCAAGAGTTCTCATCCCCATAATCAGTCAACCACCTACGAAACTCTTCAGCCTCATGCCCACCCTCAATACTCACAATCCTACCCTTCTTAATCGTGTACTTAATGGGCTCTTGAACACTCCCAACATGATGGGCCGTAAGATCACAGTACAACACTCCATCCCCAGAACCCACATTCGGCAGACAAAGATGCGCCTCACTAGGCACTTGACCAGCACCCATTGGACGCATGAAAGCTGTACATCCAGGCGTGCCATAGTGTGGTCGCTCCCCAACGGCTACTGTAAAGTCACTTCCGTGCGGGCAAGTTATACGCACACTCTTAATCCCAATCCCGGCGTTCTTAATCTTCTCATCCCATTTTCGATATTCCGCCACGACTTCAGGCTCGAACCATTTCAAGCCTCTACTCATCATATCAACAGTGATATGTTCGGCAATAATATTCCTCTTACCCATCCGACTCAACGCTTGACCATGCTTGCCATGGTTCAGGCCGAGTGATGACACATAGATTGTTCCCGGCACCGAACTATGTTTCATTGCTTCAAACGCAGCTAAGGGCGCGTTTGCGTAGTCATGTTTCGGCCGGTTCACGATCACAACGATAGGAACCAGACCATAATTATTACACGCTTCTTGGAAGACTTGCCAAACAACTGGATCCGTGCCAGTGTCCGCGTAGATCACAATCTCATCACCCTTCTTCCACGGTTCAAGCTTCGTATTCAGGTAGCCAACCCCGCTCACCGCTTTCTCAATAGCAAGATTTGCATAACGCTGAGCGTCTGCCCTTCCGCCACTACCTTCCGAAGTCATCTTCACAACCACGATTTTACGCTGAACTTATTGTCGTAATAAACTGTTTCACTCAGAATCATCACGATGTTGAAGTGTCGGATGTTAAATAACAAAAGACCAGGCATTCCAAATGGCAGATACTGTATGACACAATCGAGAACTGCAAAACAGGTTATGACTAGGCCGTTAATCGTAGTACTGGTTCTGCTTTCGATTGCTTACGTAACCTATACGTTATGTAGGTTTTACTTTCCGTTAGCGTTAAGTTCCATACAAAAAGAGTTTGGATTGACTCTCGTACAGGCGGGTTTTCTCTCAACGGCGTATCTGTTCAGCCAAGGCGTGGCGAGTTTCTTGATCGGACCAATCGCAGACAAGTATGGTAGCGGTAAAGTTTTGATCCTCTCCTGTTTAGTCAACGGATTGTTTACTTCGCTTCTAGTTGTGGCAACCGGTTTCATAGACGTCACGTTCTACCAGGTTGGATTCGGAGTCGGCCAAGGAATGTTCAACACCCTCGTATACGCGATGGCAGCTTTCCTTGGCGGAGTGGAGTGGCGAGGGAGGATGACGGCCATAATCAATTATCCATATCAGTTGATGAGTTTCGTTACCCCCGTCTTGACAGGTTTTCTCTTGTTGGGGTCTCCTACGGCATGGCGCATGGTAGCGTTGGTCTACGGAGTTATCACAATCATCTCCGGTGTTATTCTACTCGTCTGGTGGAAGAGAGCTGAGCAAGCTGTCTTAGATGAACGTGTTCGACTAGGCCTTCCCTTGCCTGCTGACTCCAAGACAAAGAGCGGAGAGCCGCCTTTCAGTGTGTGGAAGAGTCTGAAAGTTCTTGGCACGGGGAGGAATTGTTACCTATCGCTAGCGATCTCCGGGTTCGAAAATATGTTCCGATGGGGATGGTTAGCTTTGGGTCCGCTCTTTTTGGTCAATGCGTGGCACCTATCCATATTGGATGCCGGAGTAATCATGAGCGCGGGCAATCTATCGGGCGTCGTTGGGGCGTTGCTCGTTTCAGGATACTTAACGGATAAGATCGGACGACGATACACGATAATTGTTTTTGGGGTATCAATGTCGGTATGCGGAATACTGTTCTTCGATTTCGCTCCCCATAATGTTCTCTTGCTTTCCATCCTCTCTTTTGGATTTCAATATGGCAACAATGGCGAGTATAACGTAACCATGAACGTTATGCAAGACTCCGTGGCTGACGAGAGAGCTCTAGGTACAGCCACAGGCCTTGTCCAAGCCTTTAGATATTTGTTCGGAGGATTTGCGGGACCACTATTCGCGGGCCTTTGGAGCCTATATGGACCAGCCTTCGGAGCTAACGTGGGAATTATACTATTGGGTTGCGCATTACCCACCTTCTTAGCCTTCTTCATCAAAGAAACACTGGTGAAGAAACGCAAAGCAGCGAAGTAAAGACCCACTCACATACATTCTTTGTTGAAATGATTGCTGAAGTCCGAAGAGCTTCGCATGACCCCAAACCCAAAACTAACAGGCAAGACAAAACGTCACAAAAACAAACAATCACACTTAACAAGTTACGGAGAATATCTAACCATAACGATAATACGCACATTCGTGCCGTTTTCAAGCAGAGGTTCTTGAAGTGTCGTCTGTCGTTAGTGGGAGACTTCAGGGGCGCGTGGCTATGATAACAGGAGCCTCGCGTGGAATTGGGAGAGCATCAGCGCTGCGTCTAGCTCGGGAAGGAGCCAAGATTCTGATCAACTACAGACAGGAAAGAGCCAAGGCTGATGAGGTTGTCCAAGAGATCGAAGGATTCGGAGGAGTAGCAATCGCATTCCAAGCCGATGTTGCTGATCGAGACGCTGTTGTGAGAATGGTTGAAAAAACCGTGAGTGAGTTCAGTAGTGTAGACATTCTAGTCAACAATGCTGGTGTCGCATTAGGGGGCGGATCCTCCTTGCTAGACTTCAAGGAGGAAACTTTCGATCAGATGGAACAGGTGAATGTGAAGGGAGTTCTCCATTGCACGAAAGCAGTTGCACCTCACATGATGAAGAAACGTTACGGAAAGATTGTGAACATCGCGTCAGTTGCGGGGTTAGGCACAGCGATTTTGCCAGGCAACTCGCTCTACGGCTCAACCAAAGCTGCGGTCATATTGTTAACGAAACGACTTGCCTTGGAGTTGGGTAGATATGGGATAAACGTGAACGCGATAGCGCCTGGCCTCATAAGAACTGACATGGGCGTGGGCCATCGAACCCCAGCTGAAGAGAAAGAGCGCATACAATATTTTGAGAAAGTGTCTATGCTCGGGCATATTGGTGAGCCGGAGGATATAGCAAACGCTGTACTGTTCCTTGCCTCAGATGAATCTAGCTTCATTACTGGTCAAGTGATAACCGTTGACGGTGGACGCACAGACTTCATCACACATTCTCTTTAGCAGATCGCCCAAATCCGTGTCGCAACCTTCTGTGACCGGCGTCGGCCATTCAACTGATGTAAGTTCGATCATTCAATCGGCACAAAACTAAGCAATCGCATTTACCAGGTTACGGAAAACGTCGGGTAAACCTGGCTACCCTACACTGCAGTCAATCACAACGGAAACAACGACTGTGAGTAATGAATTAACCCCACCTAGAACACGAAAATCTAGAAGTTATGAAAACGAAGTCAAGACCAGGTTAAGCTGTGTCCTTAACCAACGCCTAGCCATTCTTGAAAGCAGAGTCCTAAGCCAAGAGGAAATGGAATAAGTCAGAAACCTACTCGGAAGAACGAAATTATGACAGTCAACCTCGTAGTCATACGGTATTATGCGTGCGAGGAATGTAGACAATCGTGGGAGAAGCGTGGAGAGGAACTAAGACCTTACCAGCAGAGTTCGTAAAGCTCTCCATTCCTAACCAGATCTGGGTAGTGCTCGTTGACCGTTTCTCGAACACTGCTTATCTTTAACGTGGCTTTATTGTATGCTCATGAAGGGTTGTTTCGATTCGGTCGGAATAGGTTTCGGTGGCGACCTGCCCGTTGGGGTACATGTTGAATTAGCTGCCTTGGTTGATCAGTCCGATTTTCGAAGTTTATGGGTTCAAGAAAACGACAAGACTAGCACCATAGTGCTTGCAACGGCAGTACTACAAGCAACTAAGCGACTGGTTGTGGGAACAGGGATTACAAGCCCCTTCAGACGCCATCCGTTAACTCTCGCGATTGAGACTGCAACTCTGAATGAACTGTCGAGTAACCGATTCATTCTTGGATTGGGCGCAGCTGAACGATTAATCAAGACCTTCCGGATGCCTGCAAAACCTATCGAAGGCTTGAGAGATGCTATTGCCATTATTCGTGGAATTCACGAGTCAGACAGCTTCACGTACGACGGGAGAGTGTTTGCTGTAGCAACTCCGCAACCTCGACTTGCACGTAACCCGCGAATTTACATGGGTGCTCTCGGACCGCGAATGCTGGATCTTGCAGGCGAGTTAGCGGATGGCCTAATTCTTTCACGAAGAGCCACATTTTCGTCAAAGTATACGAAGTATGCAATCGACAGGGTCAAGAAGAGAGCTGGAGGTGTGGGACGTGATCCGTCACGGATTGAGTCGGTGGGATTCTTCGAAACCTTCTTGGCCAATGATGGAGATGAGGCGAGGCTGTTCGCGAAGAAAATTCTGGGCACATACACGATTCCAGGAACACCACAAAACATACTCGACTCGGAAGGCATTTCGGGAGAGGCCATCGAGAAGGTGAAGACCAGTTATCTGAAGGGGGATCTGGACGCTGCAGTAAGCAGCGTCACGGATGAACTGGTGGATAAGTTTGCGCTTGCTGGAACCCCTGACCAATGCCTAGAAAAGCTCCACAGGCACAGTGGCACGGGACTGAAATGTCCAATCCTCTACATTCACGGACCAGACTACAAACTAGCCACCCGACTAGCGAGTGAAAAGATCGCACCAAATCTCGTATCCAAATAATACAGTTACCTCTGATGCTGTTGTGAATGAGATACTGGTACTCGCCTTAACCTCAACTCAACATTAGATAGAATGGATCAGGTTTGAGAGGGATGAGTTTTCAGCTAATTCGTCCTGCATGGCTATCTCGTAGCGAATCCTCACTACACCGCAATTCTTAGGTTTTGGCAAAGGATTAGTCACTGGTCGAGATGAACTTTAGATGCTGACAGATCCTCAAACTACAATCGCAATAGAATATTTGCTCCTCTCAACACTCAGCCTGATTGCTGCTCTCTTTGTTCAAGATCTTGTTCGGGACTGGTGGAGGAAGAGAAGGTCCTGACGCTTTGTATCCTTCTTCTGTTATTCGTTCGCCCTTACGCTCTCTTCCGAGACGCTGCAAAACATTCATGATCCTAAGATTGCTTGTCAAACCACCCAGTTGAATGCTGCAGCATCATCCTCCCCGTAGCAATTATGAACCTACGATAACGTGGGTCTGCATCCCACCGGCCACACCATGATCGCTTTTGGCTTCCTCTTCACTTCCCGATAGGACCTAGACAAATTCCTCTGCAACACACGCCGAGAACGACATCAGAACACAGCTCTCAAGAAACATCTCCAAAAATGCACAAATCAGTCTACGCATAGAATTTCTTTCCGCTTACGATAAGCTCAAGGGACGTCCAGCCTGATTCAAAGGTATGCGAGTGGAATGTCATACGGACTGATAAGTCATATTACTTAATCGGTTCATTCTTTGTTGGTGGTTGTGCTGAGTAGTCAAGCAGCACATTGGTTAGATAATGCGGCTGACTTTCGAAAAAAGAATCAGTACCACTTAGCTTTGGAATGTTATTGGAACGCTCTTGATAAGGACGAGAAAAATAAGGCGATTTGGAAGAGCATAGCAGACCTCTCGATCGATCTGGAGAAATACCGTGAAGCACTCGAATGCATCGACAATGCATTATCACTGGTTCGGAAAACTGATCGAGCGTATGCCGTCTTATCGTATTCTAAGGCTTGGGTACTGGATTTACTTGGTGATCATGATAAAGCAATTGAACAGTACGAACAGACACGTGAAGTAGCCGAGGGCCTCCTAA
>CAYWMG010000481.1:0-5211 GCA_964459245.1 uncultured Candidatus Bathyarchaeia archaeon | reverse complement strand
GAAGAATCTTAGTGATCTTGTTCATTACGAGAAGCTCAACCAAAATCGATCAATAGGTTGAGATCTTGAGCACCCCGGGAATCTTCAACATTTTTTGAAGAATGATTCCACTGGGTTGTTTCTCCACGACCAGTGTCAATTTCGGATCAGGAGTGAGATCAGGATCATCAGCAACGGCTTGTCGGATCGCAATATTCTCTTTGGATATTAAAGCGGCCGCCCTTGCTATGATGCCGACAGCATGCGGATCAGCATATATCTCGATAACATTGTACCCCAAAAACTTCGCTACATCACCCATAAATGGGCCGGC
The DNA here is from genome assembly GCA_964459245.1 of uncultured Candidatus Bathyarchaeia archaeon. GTDB lineage: Archaea > Thermoproteota > Bathyarchaeia > 40CM-2-53-6 > 40CM-2-53-6 > FEN-987. The sequence continues at coordinate 4,898 of CAYWMG010000481.1, read as the reverse complement.
TGGGCGTGTCTTCTCAAATACTGCTCTAAGACCTGGATCGGAATAAATTAGCTCGGCTGTCTCACGGACAGTTCTCCGATCAACTCCTAAGAATCTAGCAATCTTAACGTCCGATAATTCAATTCCGCCACAACAGATCGTGGAACTATCCCTAATGCTAAGCCCGAGTTCCACCAAAGCCTTTGCCACTTTTTGCCTACCCGGGTACTCTCGAAGTCGCTCAGAAATATGGCGCCACATCAATAAACCTCAGAGTACAAAAATGTTCAACAAAGTCTTAAACGCTACTCTAACGGCTACAACAAGGGCGATATGGTATGTCTAGTCCAAGTTGGGTTACAATACGTTTTCCAAGTGTGGCAGATTTCTCATAATAGTCCATGTTCAAGTTATGTGGAACGTAACCACAGAATATGCAGTATATTCAAAATGGCTGCAACATCATAACATAAGGTCGCACAAGTGATCTTGTAATAGCTAACCACGACAAGTCATCCAGCTTTCTTATGAAACTGTGAAAATGTTACTTATCTAGTGGACTCTAGGCTTGAAGACAGTTTGCACGGGTGACGTATGGATTGAGAGTTATCATCCATGTCGATATGGACGCGTTCTATTCATCTGTTGAAGAACGTGAAAATTCATCATTGAAGGGCAAGCCAGTCATCGTAGGAGCCGATCCGAAGGCAGAAAAAGTGCGAGGAGTAGTGATGGGATGCTCATACGAGGCAAGGCGTTATGGCGTGCATTCCGCTATGCCAATTTCGCAAGCCTATCAACTCTGCCCACAAGGAGCCTATGTTCCACCGCACTTCGAGTTGTACGAAGTTGCTTCGGATGAGGTTATGAACATGATTGCTCCTCACGGTGATAAGTTCGAACAAGTAAGCATCGATGAAGCTTTTCTCGACATTTCAAATAAGGCGCAGAATTTCGAGGAAGCTCGTGTACTCGCTAGTAGATTGAAGCAGAATATCAAAGAGAAAACTCAGCTTACCTGTTCAGTTGGGGTTGCTCCCAACAAAGCACTTGCCAAAATTGCATCCGATTTTAAGAAACCCGATGGATTGACGATCATAACCCAAGAGAATGCAGTTAAATTTCTAGCTCCTCTGCAGGTAGGCAAGATAAGTGGAGTCGGCAAGAAAGGCTCCGAGATACTTCATCGCATAGGCATATCAACAATCGGGGACCTTGCGAAGACAGATCCACTACGTATTATCGAGATCTTCGGGAAGAACGGAACGCGATTATGGCAAGTTGCTCACGGCATTGATGATGAGGAAGTCGTAACTGACTATCCAATGAAATCCGTGAGTTCAGAAATAACATTCGATGAAGACATCAATGATAAGCAAAAGATCATGGCAGCTTTTTCTTCATTAATTGAAGACCTTCACAAGCGTATAGCAACAAGCAATCTGCTCTTTCGTACAGTTGGAATCAAAGTTCGATTCGAAGATTTCACAACATTCACTCGAGCGCGATCTAACTCTAGATACACTAACGAAAAATCCATAATGGAAGACACTATCGGTCTTCTCTTTCGTGAATTCGAAGGTTCAAAGAAGCGCATAAGACTCGTAGGAGTTCGTGTCGCTAATCTTAAGATGATTGATCCAGAACAAGAAACGATTCTAAACTGGGCTGATAAATGAACATGTCAACTGACTAGTGTGCACCCAACTTTGACAGTTTCATCTTCTGCAGTCTAATCCGGAGTTCATTGAGCCATTCGTCAAATGACGTTACAGATGGGCAGGTAATTCTAAGGCGACCATCGGGAAGTAGATCGACACCTCCCTGTTCAACAGTCGTCAAGGGAATGAGAATACTCTCGCGATGTAGATTTAACGAATCGGTTAGCGTAAGAATCTTGAGAATTTGATCAGGTTCTAATGCGGGCAAGTTTGAGTTCACGAAATTATACGATCGTACTCATTCTTCTGTATTTAGTTAAGTGCTTATTCAATCTCGTTTGCCAATCTTAGGCGCGTATGTCATACCAATGAAGTTGAACTGGGACTTGAGCAAGTAATCGAGCCTCGTTGAATAGTTCAATAATCCTCTGAACGGGGCCATTATCGCTGTTTATAGTGTAAACGCAAACTGGGCCATAATTTTTCATGTGAATAAGATTCGCTGCAAGTAACTGACTCAAATGTTTCCGTATGACCTTCCTATCTAGCCCGCTAAATTTCGCAATCTTGTAAATCGTCAGATCCTCACTCAGATTCCTGGCTAGAACTAATAGAATCCTCAACCTAGCTTCGCTGCCTAACACCTTCAAAAGCAGTGGCCTAAACGGCATTATCGATCACGGAGGATAAGAGACCGCGTGTAGAGATAAGGAAGAGAGCCAAGTGAAACTGTTGTCATTTTACCCAGAACCATCCAATTGAAAATCTAAAACTACTCAAACTTGATCTCTGCGCCATTACAATAAATCAATACAATTCGCATCAAACAACTTTCTCGCAATGATTAGGCAATGCAATAAAATTGTATATTCATGAATCGAGAGTAACTCATCGCGTAATGGGCAGACGCCAATCTTTGGAAAACTTGACAAACTCGATATCAAATTCAGCCTGGTTCAAATAATTCTATGTGATGAGATAGTAGTCTATTGTGCACAATGTAATCACCAGTTCGATGCAACAATTTTCATATCAATTCATCTCTCCGCCTATTGTGAATACTTGGCATGTTAATACGATATGAATTTTGAGAGTTTTATGGCCGTAGAAAGTTATTAAGCGTCTGTATTCAGCGGTTGACCTTATGCACGACTCGTAACTTGTCGGTTAGGGTAGTGGAGGGGGCTCCTAGCATATGAGGCTGTCACGAAATTCGACGAATCGTCTTAGATGTTTCACATTGGATTGAACCGTGAGAGGAACAAGTTATGAACATAAATTCATGAAATTATGAACATAATTCTAATTTCCTGACAGCCTCTAGTCACTATTAGCTCTGGTCCGAATATGTTGAGTAGTAAAACTCATGTTTTGGGGAGGAATCTTCTGCGTGGTCATTTCAATTGATATAGAAGTATGTGAAAGCACGACTACGGATTGGCTATAAAGACTATATACGAAACAGCGATCGTAAGATGAATGGTGGAGATGACCTTATATTTAGAATGAGAATATTTGCTTCGCGCGAGTTATATGAAGAAACCAAAATTATCTGATTTGTTACTGTCAATTCTCTTCGTTAGCATTCTATTCTCAGGCATGTTTTCAGGTCCAGTTGCCCATGCCCAACAAGGCCCAAGGCTCGGAGGAACTTTGGTGATAGGTAGAGCGGAAGCGGAGCCAACCCAATTAGCCCCATGGATTAGAGGCTTACAGGGAATCGGAGTCTCAAGCAATATTCTAAGCGGTCTAGTAACTTATGATGCGGCTTACAATCTGCAACCTGACTTGGCACAGAGCTGGGAATTGTCCAGTGATAAACTTACGTGGACGTTTCATCTTGTCAAGAACGCAACATGGCATGACGGCGTGCCGTTCACGTCGGCTGATGTAGCATACACCTTTAATGTCCTAATCCTTCTGGATGCACAAGGGCGGACCTTCTTCTCCAGTAATGACTTTAATGGAGTTACCACTCCAGACAATTATACTGCTGTTTTCAGTTGGAAGCACCCATTTCTCTTTCCATTAATGGAAATGGGTACTTGGGTTGCTGCAATTGCTCCCAAGCACTTGTATCAGTCCACTTGTCCGACTGCTCCTTGTGATGCGACCGCGTACCGTAATAATGAGTGGAATAACAAGCCGATCGGTACTGGACCGTTCAAGTTTCAGGAATGGGTGAGAGGAGACCACATCACTCTAGTTAAGAATCCGAACTATTTCAAGAAAGGCTTACCGTACTTGGATAAGCTTGTCTTCCGATCCATACCTGACCAGAGCACGCTCTTCGCCGGACTGAAATCAGGCTCAGTCGATTATGTGCCCGACGGAGTTCCATTTGCCCTAGTCGATGAGCTGAATAAGGACCCTGCCTTTAACCCGGTTCCAATACGCACCACTAGCATCGGCCAAACCCTCAAGATTTACTTTAACCTTGATACGGGACCAACTACAAACGTGAAAGTTAGGCAAGCAATCAGCTTAGCAATAGACCGCCAAACAATAGTGGACAAGGTAGCGCACGACTGGACCAAAGTAGCAAAGTCAGTATTTCCAGACACACCAAACATGGCCGCGTATCGATCGCCTAACGTGCCTTACCCGAAGCAGGACCTTGCTGCTGCTGAGAAACTTCTCGACGATGCAGGTTACAAACGCGGATCTGACGGAGTCAGATTCACGCTAGGCAAGTTCCTAATCAGCACAGGTGAGGAAAGTTTTAACAGTGAACCAGCAGCCCTCATCAAGGACATGCTGAAGAAAGTTGGCATAGAAACCAGCATCGTCGCAGTTGATGAGTCAACGAAATACAATTTAATCTGGAGTGCTCGCCCACGTGGCTTCGACATTGCCATGGTTCGTTTAAAGGCAGGTCCAGACCCATACTTCACAGTCAAATTCTTCACGTCACCATGGATCATCAAGGGCTTTGCGGTTAATGATGGCTACAACAACAGTAACGTCGATAAACTCTATGACCAAATTAGAAATTCACAGAGCAGTGACCAACAAGTTCAACTCTTCCACCAAGTAGACGAGATTCTGAACCGAGATCTTCCTGAAACTTGGATATTCGACATCGTTTACGCGCAACCTAGAAGAAACACTTTCCAAGGTAGTTCGTTCTATGATATTATTTCAGAGTCAGGACCAATCGAAACCGTTTGGTGGACCCAAGGCACTCCCATAACGCCAGCAAGCGTAACTACGACAACTCCAACAACGCAAGCACCCGCTCTACCGTGGGAATGGATG
>CAYWMG010000480.1:0-4308 GCA_964459245.1 uncultured Candidatus Bathyarchaeia archaeon | reverse complement strand
GCGCTGTGGGACCTTCTGGGCAAATTGAAAGACCAATCAATCTCCAAACTAATTGGAGGTGAGAAGAGAGAAGTGGAAGTTGGCGTGGCGGTAGGGCTTCAACCCTCCATTCACGCCTTGCTTGACAAGATCGCATCTTTCCTCGCAGACGGCTACAGACGGATAAAGATCAAAGTCAAACCAGGATATGATATTCAACCCTTAAAAGCCATCAGGGAGAGATTCCCCAACATTCTCCTTCAAGTGGATGCAAACGCTGCGTACACACTAAATGATCTGCACTTACTCAAACAACTTGACGAGTTCAACCTATTGCTTATAGAGCAACCGTTGGCTCATGACGACCTCCTTAACCACTCAAAACTGCAAAAACAACTTTCAACGCCTATCTGCCTTGACGAGAGCATACGTAGTGTGGAAACTGCACTCCAAGCCATTGAGATTAATGCATGCAGAATCATAAACATCAAACCCGGAAGAGTAAGAGGCCTAGAATGTTCGAAACAGATACATGATCTTTGTATGAGGCGAAAAATTCCCGTATGGTGCGGCGGTATGCTTGAGACCGGGATCGGTCGAGCCTTTAATGTTGCATTAGCTTCCTTGCCAGGTTTCACCCTTCCTGGCGATACTTCGGCCAGCAAAAATTATTTCAAAAAAGACATAACCACGCCTGAATTCGAACTAACAAATAATGGAACTCTGGAAGTACCGCTTGGACCTGGAATAGGCGTCCAAGTTAATGAAAAACTCGTTGACTCATACACAGTTGCCAAAAAAATTCTTGCACCAGAATAGAACATATGCACACGCTAGAACTCCACACCTGAATACTACTAGACGCTTCGTTGAGTGAAGAAACCGTGGAGGCGTCGAGAGGCGGTGGTTAAAGCAAGAGGGATACTTGAAAATCGTAAGATTACCGTGCTCGTTCACAACACGCTTTTGCTTGGTTTTAAATATCCATGACTGATGACTGTGACAGTGATTCGTTTATGTTCTGTTCCAGTTGCGGCGCCAAGAATGAAGATAATGCTTCTTTTTGCATAAACTGCGGAGTCAGTCTAGCTGCTTCAGCACCAACTGCTCGTTCAACTGCACCAGGTCAAAAGAATGCAATTCTTGCGACGATTTTGAATTTCTTGTTCCCAGGGATCGGCTACTGGTATTGGGGGTATCGAAAAGTAGCTACAATTTCTCCGCTGCTATTATTCCTAATCCTTGCCGTAGTAGAGTACATAATTTGGAATTATTTGTCTTACTCGACTCTTATCAGCCTGCTCATTAGCGCATTCTTTGCGTACGATCTCTACGTAAAAACTACTGGCCAACGAGGCTGGATTGAAGCCACCAAATAAGTAACACGCACGCCTCAACAACGCCACCAGTAGAATTCACGCCGATCCGTCTTATGCTTCGAACATCGCATACTTTAAGTCCTATGCGAAAAGTGAGCCATTCATTAATCACTCCGCTAACAGGATACATATGGCAGATCAGAGGCGCGACATCGTTGGGATTGAGGGTACCGAACTCAAGGGAAAGAAGATAATTCTAGCAGTTACGGGCAGTGCATCCGCTTACCGCGCACCGGATATCGCTAGATTATTGATCCGTCATGGTGGAGAGGTCATTGCAGTCATGTCAGACATGGCGGAGCAAATTATTCACCCGAACCTACTAGAGTGGGCAACCGGAAATTCTGTTGTTACAAAACTTACTGGAAGGATTGAACATATCGAATACACAACGGGAGAATCAAAAGCAGACCTTCTATTGATAGCTCCCTGCACTGCAAATACTGTGGGCAAGATTGCAAACGGTATAGACGACACGCCGGTAACATCGTTCGTTGCCTCAGCATTAGGAGCTAATCAACCAATAGTTATCGCACTAGCCATGCATGCCACAATGTACGAACAACCAATAGTTCAAGGAAATATTCGAAGGTTAACCGAACTTGGAATCGCCTTCGTCGAACCCACCCTTGAGGAGGGAAAAGCAAAGCTAGCCTCTCCCGAGACGATCTTACGAGCAGTACTTGACGCTATGCCAAGAAAAGATTTCCAAGGACGAAAAGTACTCATAACAGCAGGCCCAACCATAGAAAATATTGACCCCATCAGAATCATAACCAATCCCAGCAGCGGAAAGATGGGCGCAGCATTGGCGTTCGAAGCAATCAGACGCGGGGCTACCGTCACCATCATCCACGGCCCTATTACAACTACCCTGCCACGTCAAGCCCGAACAATTTCCATCCACACCACGAATGAAATGTACAATGAGACTATCAAGCAACTAAAATCATCTAATTATGATGTTGTGTTTGCCACCGCTGCACCATCAGATTATTCACCAAAAACGATTGAGAAAAAAATTAGCACTGATGAACACAGAAAACTAAGCTTGGAGTTGCATGCTACACAAAAAATAGTTGACGATATTAAGAAAGCCAGCCCCAACGCCTTTTTAGTAGCGTTCAGAGCACAAGTCGGTCTGTCACGTGAAGAATTAGTAACCGACGGATACGCCCGCCTGAAGCAGGCCTCAGCAGAACTACTCGCGACAAATGATGTGGGACGAACGGACATAGGATTCGGATCAGACTACAATGAAGTAACCCTGATCAATGCTAAAGGAGAGAGTAGAATCATTGAACGACGAACAAAACGCGAGATAGCAAAACAACTACTTGACGCTGTGTCAGATAATTTGAATCGGCAAAACAAGTAGGAAGGCAAGGTTTGACTATATGCAGAGTAGCCGCAGGCCAATTATCCTTAAGGAAAGGATCATATGAGAAGACCATTGAAGATGCACAAGAACTCATCAGAAAAGCCGCGAAAGCCGGTGCTCAAATTATCTGTCTCCCAGAACATTGGCTGTTGGAATATTGGAAGAAAGCAACTGATGCAACCGAACGCCTCGCAGACACAGCAAAGGCTGAACACATTTTCGTAATTACAGGCGCAAATTATACACATGACCAAACGAGCCTACGAATAAGAAGCACATCAATCGACTCCAACGGCAAAGTTATCGGATGGCAAGATAAGGTTCATCTCTTCCGAGACGAAAATAAAATCGCTCTTCCAGGAGAAAAATACAAATTATTCACGACACCATTCGCGAAATTTGGAATCACAATCTGCTACGACAACGTCTTCCCAGAAGCAGCAAGAACCATAGCCCTACAAGGAGCCGACCTACTTTTCGTCCCATCCAGAATCATAACGGAAGGACTCAACCCTTGGCTGCTTTACCTGAAAACTCGAGCATTAGAGAATAGAATCCCAGTAATAGCCCCTAACGTGTCTGACCCTCCTCGATATGATGGAGGAACAGTCATAATCGACCTTGAAGAGAGCAACAACAGCCCTGTAGTATTACCCAAAATTACCGCTTCTTCCAGAACTAATGAGGAAGTCGTCAATGCGAACATCAATTTAGAGGTAACTAGGAAACTACGTGTCAACAGACTCTCTGAGAGAAAACCTGAGTCTTACTAGGTGTCTTCACAGAAATTCGTCAACTAGAAAATCAGTTAGGAAACCGTCAGCAGAAGCTGAGAGAGGTTGCGAGAAGCTGACGAGCCTCTTGGTTCCCTGAATTTTCATTTATGGCGTAATGGTTCTTTTCTGGCCAGTCGATCGGTTAGAGGATTGTAAACGCATTTTTCGTTATCTCCTCCGAGTTAACACCATGTGTTTTGGAGTAATCTTCACATGCATATGCAATTAAAATGTCATCGTATCCTAAACCGCAACTGCATATGTAGATTTTTCTGCCGCCACGTATTTCTTCTCTTACCAAATCTTCGGTCGTTTCTAATGGTTTGCTAGAGCATTTATAATTTTGCAACTCCCCCTACGAAGGGGTAGAGTTTTCTAGAAACACATGTGACAGCCTATACCAAGAAGTGGTTGCTGGCTAATTTGCGAGCGGTTGTTCATGGATGTTTCAATCAGCTTCGCGTTACTGGCTGCTTGTTGCCTTGGCTGTTCAGATTTTGTAGCGAAAGTGTCCACTCATAAAATTGGTTACCTGCGAACTGCATTGCTCATGCAGTACGTTGGTAGCGCGTTTCTTCTCCTCATAGTATTCCGTGACATGCCTCTATTGTGGGAATATTCAGCGGTTACTTATTTTGCGATGATGCTTGGGGTAGTGAACGCTGTTGGAACAGTGGCGCTTTTCAAGAGTTTTGAAGTTGGACAACTCAGCATCGTTTCCCCAGTTGCAAGCAGTTACCCAGCACTATCCATAGTGTTAGCAGTATTCCTGCTCAATGAAGCCATATCGGTA
>CAYWMG010000479.1:0-9315 GCA_964459245.1 uncultured Candidatus Bathyarchaeia archaeon | reverse complement strand
GCGGTCAGGATAGCATCTGCGAAATTGATTGTAGCGATTGAAACGATCGATGGGACAACGTTTGGAAGTATGTAGCTGACGAGTGTTGTTCTTGTTTTGGCTCCCATCATCCGAGCAGCATCAACATAAGATAACTCCTTAATGGTGAGAACTTGACTTCGAATTATACGAAAATAAGATGGAACGTATACGACGCCTATGGAAAGAGCCATGTTGACAACACCTGGCCCGAGGATTGCAGCAATCGCGATCGCGAGCACCAGTCCAGGGAAGGCGTAGATGCTGTCCATCACCAATGAACTGATTTTGTCAACATATCCACCCTTGAATGATGCGAACAGTCCTACTGGCACGCCGACAATGAGGCAGACTAATACCGAGAGGAAAGATACCTGGAACATGACGGCTCCTCCGGAATACACTCTGCTTAGCATATCCTCGCCGAGGTGGTTCGTTCCCATAGGAAATTTACTGGAAGGCGGGTCCAAAGTTGGACCGACGTTCAACGTGCTTGGATCATAAGGAGAGATCCATGGTGCTATCAATGTCATAATCAAGAGAAGACAAACTATTGTACTCCCTACGAGTATAGCCCACCCAGCTAGACCCCGATTAGTCAGTGAGAGTAGTCGCGGAAGTATTTGAACCAATATTCGCCCATGAGTCTCTTCTTTGGTCATTTTGCTCACCTAAAGTCTAATCCTTGGGTCGAGGTACGCGTAGAGTACGTCCACGGCTAGGCTGACGCCCGCGACGAGTAATCCAAAGAAGACGACGACTCCCTGAATTGCTGTGTAGTCCCTGAATGAGATCCTGTCCACCAAATATCGTCCCAGTCCGGGCCAAGAGAACGTTGTTTCCGTTAGTATAGCTCCACCCAACAGCGTAGCGAACTGGAGTCCCATCATCGTCAGGACTGGAAGAAAGGCGTTACGAAGCGCGTATCTGTAAATGACCGTACGCTCCTTTACCCCCCTGGCTCTAGCGGCTGTGACGTAGTCAAGTTGCAGTGTCTCGAGCATGTTACTTCTCGATAACCTGGTGAATACGCCACTAAAGATGAGTCCCAGCGTGAGCGAGGGTAGGAGTATATAACGCAATGAGAGAGATAGCTTCTCAAGGTTTCCTTCGAGTATACTATCAAGTACGTATAGCCCTGTCGGATAATATGTTCCACCTATCTGTAGACCAAGAGGAGATTCTATTCCGGGGTACATCCGACCCCCTGCAGGTAACCAATGAAGGTAAATTGCAAAGATCATAAGCAACACTTCCCCGAGAAAGAAGACTGGGATTGCATAGAAGACGATGCCAAAGACTCGAATCGTATGATCCTTCATAGTGTTGTAATGACGAGCGGCCATGGTTCCTAGGAAGATGCCCAATGGGAATATTATGAAGCACGACCAGATGGCTAATTCTAATGTTGCCGGAAAGGCTGAAAAGATCTGCTGTGACACTGGATTGAAGTCCTGCATAGACTGTCCCAGATCTCCATGTGCCAGTCCGATCAAGTAGTCGAAGTATTGTACGTAGATCGGCTTGTCCAAGCCGAGTTGCCTCTTGAAAGTCAGAAGAGCCTCTTCGGTAGCCGCCTTCTCAAAATGCAGTGACGCAGGATCGCCTGGAAGAACTCTGATTACTAAGAAAACAAACGTGAGCAAGAGCATAATCATAGGAATGGTGAGTAGAATTCTGGTTATGAGGTAAGACTTGAGGCTCATGAGAGAGACGCTCCGCTTCAGGTATTTTCAGGTGGCTCATAACTTTCCGCACGCCTTATGGCCGTCGTCTGCTTACCAGTAGCGGCTGATGGGTGATAACTTTTTGACGATCGCAACATCAACATAAAAGTCTCGTCTCATGCAACTATCGGACCACGATTGTTCTCAAGTATTATTGGCATTCTACAGATTCAGGAACGCCACCCCACCAAAGATGTACTCCTGAAGAAGTCTGATGGAACCCCAACCGGACTGATGTTTCAAATCGTCATGAGATTTCAGTTTTGATCAGTGAGTTTCAAGAGCAAATCATTTAAGCGCTCGCAAGGGACGACGAATCATGCCGTCGCCGCCGAGTGTGAGATTTGGTGTTGTTCTTCCACAGGATGGCCAGGAATCCTTTGCCCCCATCGCTGAATTTACCAAGAGATGCGAAGAGATGGACTACTATTCTGTGTATACGATGGACCATTTGCGAGGCTTTGCCGATAGAATTGGCGGTCTTGAGAGACCGATTTTCGAGTGTCTGACGACCATTTCTGCACTCTCCACAATAACTCAGAAGATTCGTTTTGGAGTGTTGACCATTTGCAATTCGTATAGAAACCCCGCACTGTTGGCAAAAGTTGCTTCCTCAATTGACGTGATCAGTAACGGAAGACTGGAGTTTGGTATCGGCGCGGGCTGGTTGGAAGATGAACACTCGGCGTATGGTTTTGAATTTCCAAAAATCTCCGACAGAATTGCCAGGTTAGAAGAGGCTGTTAAGATCGTCAAACTCATGTGGACTGAAGAAAGGCCAACTTTTCAGGGACGCTTTTACAATATAAGTAATGCAATATGTAACCCGAAGCCAGCGCAGAAACCCTATCCGCCTATTATTATTGGGGGCACGGGTGAAAAGCTCACTTTCAGTTTGGTTGCTCGTTTTGCTGATATGTGTAATTTTGGAAGGCAGATAGGTTCGCCTGAGGCTTTCCGCGAAAAAGTTGTGGTGCTCGAGAAAAGATGCAGAGAAGTTGGGAGAGACCCAGCCACTTTAGCGAAGACTTGGTTATGCATGGGCTTAGTTGGTGAGAATGAGGATAGCGTGAAGAAGCTGGTGAAGCGGTACGCCTATGAGGTAAATCGATTTCGACCGGAGGGAGTTGAACTTGATGATTACCTCAGAGGGTTGATAGTGGGCACTCCGGATGAATGTGTGGAAAAGCTACGCCAATACGTGAAGGTTGGCGTTACTTATTTCATGTTGTATTTCCCGGACGTAGGTGAGGGTAACAGTAAGGAACTTTTCGCAAGCAGTGTCATGAATCACTTCACGTGATATTACGTGCTTGCTTGACGATCAATACCCCTTGGATTGTGTCCCCCATGGATTCATTGATGGTGCTTGATCACTGGCGTTCTTGGCTATCGCAATTGCGGGTGTTCGAGTTTGCGTTCTATCATTCCGCGTGGCGTAAACGGATGAGGTGGATAGAGGATGAAGTCGCACCATGCGCTTGAAAGCTTCTTGTTCAAGTGATCGATCTGTTCAGATGCTCCTGATAACACGAAAATACCATGACCTGGCAGCAGTATGTCAACCCCAAGTTTGGCAAGTCGATTGATAGATCTGACGTATGCATGAAAATCTGAATCTGCAGTGAGAACGCCTGGTTGTCCATATGCCTGTGCTGTGTCACCGCTGAATAGGACTTTCCCAGCAGAGTGTTCCATCAAGATGCAAATTGCATCGTCGCAATGTCCAGGGGTATGTAGAATCTCGAACTTGCGATCGCCGATCAGTAGCTTCTCTCCATCGGTAAGTTTCCTATCTACATGAACACCTTGGAAGTTAATGATTTTCGGAGCGTCGGTTTTCAGCGGGTCTCCTCTTTCTAAGGGCCCCGCTCCATTCTCATGGATAAAGATTTTACAACCAGAGATGTCCTTGATTTTCTTGTCTCCTCCCGTATGATCATAATGGCAGTGAGTATTGATTATCTTTGCAATACGCTCAAGGTTGAAGCCGTCGGCACGCACATTTTCCTCAAGTCTGTTAACGTCGATTCCTGCTCCTGAATCAATGAGAATAGCCTCCTCTCCACAGTCTACTAGGTAGACATTGCAATCTGCGAAGTGCCCTAAACCGAAGCTTCCTCCGCTCACTAGGTAAACATCGTTGATAAGCCTCATTCTGAACTCCTGCCTTCGCAATTTACAAATTTGCCTGTTTGAGAAAAAGTTAGCGAACGATTCCTCTCTCTCGCCGTAAGGTATGAATTATGCTTCCGGCCAGAGACAAAGCCAATCCTGTTCTCGTGTTGGTCACCTACGCTTCATAAACTCAGTTTTTTAAATTGAATTCGTCACTCCGGCACGCGGATACTTGCTAATCTATATGTGAAGTTATGCTACGGTCTCCTAGATGAATAGTAGGAGAATGTTCTCTGCATTGGGAAAGCAGTAGGATTGGGGCGTATTCATGTTCTGTGAAGTATTCAGCCGCGCTCTTCTCTTCTAATTCGTACGTACGTGCGCGGGCGGTATGTACAGATACCTATTGGGGTGTAAAAATGGGGAAACGGCTGTTTGGCATGTTGAATGCCATAACAGCCGGAGATATCGTTTCTGCAATCAGTATTGGTGGTTCAATTATGGACTGGGTTGAAACGGGTTCATAGAGTAGGGAGTAACGGAAGACCTGTGTGAGGTCAAGCACTATGCCACCAACGTCTGGTTTCGATACTGCAAAGGCTGAGCCCTGCCACAGCGGGATGGTAGGCACATCTGCAGCGGAAATTTGCTGGACTTGGTAGTAGAGTTGTGCTCGTTGTTGTGAGTCTGAGGTTTGGGCTGCAGTCGAGATCAACGCGTCTAATTGAGGATTGTCGTAGTGGTCGAATAGGTTTGTAGCTCCCTTTGATATGAGGAAGACATAGTTGTCTGGGTCCATGTAGTCAGGGTACTGTCCAAATTGGAATAGTGCTTGGCTTGACGCGCGCATATTCGCTCGGAAGGTTGGCCAGTCTGCTCCGTGCAGGTTCACTTGAATTACGCCGCTACCTTCAAGAGCAGATTTAATGGCGACAGCTTGGTCACTGCTCGAGGGGTAATGGCCTGACGATTCGTACCAGAAATCAACAACTAATTTCTTGTTCTCATTGTAGCCTAATGCATTAAGCACCTGTCGTGTATAGGTGTAGTTTGCGTCGCCGTAGATCTTGAAAGCGTTTTGGTGGCCGAACATTCCTTCTGGAATCATGCTGTACAGTGGAAACGTCTGGTTAAGGAAGACAGTACTGGTAATCAAGCGTCTGTTAATGGATGCTGCAATTGCGCGTCGGACACGTACGTCGTCGAATGGTTTTATCGCTTGCTGGAAGATCAGGTATTGGATGAATGGGCCTTGTCTCTGCCAGACCTTGAGGTGGGGGTCGCTCATCATGTTCTTGATGTCGGTCGGTAGTAGCTGGCGATAAGCGACGTCAATGTCGCCTGCCTTCATGGCCACGGCTAATGCGGTGGAGTCACTGTATACTGTTATTTTGATATGCGGTGTCTTGGGGTATCCGCCGGTTATATTCCAGTAGTTGGGATTGGCGTCTAAAGCAAAGCTGTAGTCTTTCCCGCCGACTTTCGTCCATGTTGTTAATCGATAGGGGCCGAGATTGTTCGCCATGGGGGTACTGTGCAGAATGTCGCCTGCTGTATAGTTCACTTGTGCCATCGGAGCATACTTCGGAGTCACGACATAACCTACGGATCCTGCTAGTAGTCCTAGGAAGGGAGCAAATGGGTGGTTGAGATGGAACACGATTTGGTAAGGACCTGTGATCTGAGTGTCTTTCAGTAGATCAGATAGTCCAGTATAACTGAAGGCGCCGTCTGGCGGGTTCAGTCGCATTCCACGATCGAAATGATACTTTACGACTGTTGCGTTGAAACAGCATGTTCCGTCGGCCCACTTGACTCCTTGTCGTAGATTGAACGTGTAGGTCATGCCATCAGCGCTAATCGTCCAGTCAGTTGCCAGTGACGGCACGAGCCGTGTTGGCGAGCTGCCGGGCGCAATATCAACCAAAGGTGATCCGAGTGACTCTACAAGATTGGAGTCGAAGAAACCGAGACTCCAAGTACCGTCCAGTGGTCCCCCGAGGCTGTCTGTGGTTCCAATGATCAAAGTATCCTTGTAAGCCATTGCGCGAGTTGTGGCCCCGGTAGTCATAGCGGTCGGCGCTCGACTGGGGGCAAGGTAATAGTAGCTTGCACTTCCCACAACGATAATCAGTATGATGAGAAGTGCACCGTAGATGTACTTGCGGCTTTTTTGAACGTTTGTCATAATATTTCGCAGCGTCGTAAACGACAATAATGCATATAGACTCTTGTTATTTACTAGTGCATACGGTACATTCGGTATATGCATCCGGCTTGTGCCGATAATTCCTGGTTCGTTATGAGAGGTAATGGAGTGGCGGGGTAAGATATGGAAACCCTGAGAGTTGGAATAATTGGAACTGGGAGATGGACTCAAGTTGCTCACATTCCCGCGTTCCGTCGTTGTGAAAAGGCGAGAGTAGTTGCCATTTGTGGGCATGATCTCGAGCGCACTCAAGATGTTGCTAAGAAATACGATATTCCCTTTGCTTGCAGTGATTACAGAGAGCTTCTGCGAAGAGAAGACGTAGATGCTGTGGACATAACTACTTCAACTAGCCGACACTTTCAGGTGGCTCTTGACGCTATTGATGCTGGCAAGCCAATTCTGTGCGAGAAGCCTCTTACGACGTCCTACAAAGAGGGGCGTCTTCTTCACGAGAAAGCTTCCGCCAGAGGTATCCATACCAAGATGTGTTTTACATTTCGATATAGTCCCACAATTCGACGCATTAGGGAATTGATAAACGAAGGTTTCATTGGTACCCCATTTCACTTGAACGGCTTCGAGCAGAATTCTCAGTGGATCAATCCAAACACGCCGATCCGATTGAAACCTAAACCAGGTTCGAATGAGATGATGGTGGGATCGCTGGAGGAGTATGGCGCCCATCTAATTGATCTAGCGTTATGGTTAATGGGCGACTTGAGTGCAGTTGTCGGACAGATGAAGAATTTCATTCCTCAACGGTTCATAAGAGATTATGGCAAGGTACTTCCATTCAATCTAGAAGATGGATCTGTGTTTCTGGGTAGATTTGTGAACGGGGTTTTGGCAACTTTCCAAACTAGCTTCATCGCAATTGGAGGCTATCCCGGAATTGAACTTAGGATCTACGGTTCCAAGGGAGCGTTGATTGGACGATTAATCGAGGAATCTGGCGTTAGTGAAACTCTACGAGCGGCCACACCGGATGATGTGGAGTTCAAGCTTCAAGAGATTCCGGATAGACTCTATCCAAGAGGTTACAGAAAGGGTGATTCATGGATAGAGCTTCAATTCGGCAATCTCATCCAACACTTCGTTGATGAGATACTGAGTGGCAAGCAGCCTGAAGGCGGATTTGTCGAGGGAGCCAAGAGTGAGGAGGTTGCGGTCGCAGTACACAAATCTCATCTAGAAAGAAGTTGGATTGACCTGCCACTGCAGTGAGCAGCGTTCAATTGCACCGTGCCCGAAATGAAGTTGAATTGTGTTCAGTTCACTTAACCCAAAACGCATATTATTCGAAGTCAACGACTTGAACAGAATGAGTTGTCCATAGTGCATTTCAATAGGATGCCATTAGAAGACTGGTTCGACCGTTATCAGTATGAAATTGATTATGACCTAGGCGAGAGCGGAATAAAGTATCTCAACGTGAATACGTTAGGCGTAGACCTAGGAAGAGTGGGTCTGCGGTATGGTTACCACACTGGAAACCCCGAGCTTCGGAAGCTGATCTCCGAACAGTATGAAGGGTTCGGACCGGACCAAATTGCTGTCACGACAGGTTCAAGCGAAGCAAATTTCGCTGTCATCGCCTCACTGGTAGACACATCTCAACACATGATTATCGAGCACCCCAACTATCCATCGCTCTACGAAGTCCCACGATCTCTTGGGTTGCCGCACGACCTCTTCGAGTTAGCCTACGAAGAAAACTTTGAACCCAACTTGGGTAAGTTGGAAAGATTGTTCAAGCATGGGACGAAGCTCGTAACACTTACACACCCGAACAATCCGACGGGGTCGGTAATTTCTGAGAAAGTGCTGCGTGAAGTGATTGACCTAGTCGAATCACACGATGCTTACTTATTACATGATGAAACTTATCGTGATCTATCCTTCGATAAGCCTCCGCCGCCGGCGGCAATCCTGAGCGACCGGGCGATTAGCATGACAACACTCTCGAAGGCTTATGGAATTCCAGGCGCTCGAATTGGTTGGATCGCTGGTCCCAAGCACATAATCGAATCGGTGAGAGCAGTTCGTGAACAGATTACAATATGCAACAACATATTAAGTGAAGCCATCGCATCAGTCGCTTTGAAGCAGAGAGCGTCCATTCTTAAGAGTGCCCGTGAACGGGTACTACGGAACTTCGAGATATTGAAGCGCTGGATTTCACGCCAAGACTCACTTGAATGGGTGGAACCCAAAGGAGGGGTGGTCGCTTTTCCGCGTTTGAAGAATAGCGAGACCACAGAAGAGATCTGTCGGTTGCTGGTTACAAAGTATAGAACTTTCAGTATTCCTGGTTATACTTTTGGCATGGATAGGTACCTGAGAATAGGGTTCGGCGGAGATACTGAAGAGTTAACTGAGGGGTTGGACAGGTTGAAGAAGGCTATTGAGGAGTATGCGACAGGTCCTCGGGCATGAGTTTCCATGAGCAACGCTCAGTATGCCTAAACCCTCTACCCAATTGCCCATTTTTTGGTTAAGCCAAATTTCTTGCAAGCTTTCTCTGCAAGTTTACAGCATCGCGTCGACCGAGGGTGAGCGAGCATAGAACCGGGAGAGGAAAAGACTCTTGATCCAAACGCAATTGAGAGAGTGATATGGCGCGTTCCGCCTCCCAAAGCAGTTTAGCCGCGGTTCTCACGGCCCCACCATAACCAGAGTAGGCAAAACTTCGTTGTGCACGCTTGGAGTGTAGACCTTCACTCGACCAGTTAAACTTTGAATCTAGGGTTGCGTGAATAGATATTGCACATCTCTCTATGAAGTCTCTTGCCAGCGGATGCCCGTACGGAAGTTTGTCAAAACCAACTCTCCATTCTAGGCTTTCAGGATTGATGCTGATCTCGCTGATTAGAGCACGATATTCTCCAAGTTTTCTACCCTCCGAATGCCAACGTGCAATGTCTGTAGGTTTCACGGAACTTGGTCCCTGCCGTAGAATGGCTTCAAGAGACGTTTGCGTTGCCGACGGGGATTGACCTCGCAAAATGCCGCATATATTCGCGGCGATACTTGCCTTGAGAATCTGATCCTTCACTTCCATTGACAAAGCATCTGGCCCAATCTTCTCCAAGTGCCCTTTTGCTCCAATCTCCACTATCGCTCTATCCGCCGCTATCCCTGATGCAACTCTAGCAAAGAAAAGGTTGAAACTGGAATTATCTCGCTTAAAGAACTGAACACACCCACTCTTCAATGCCTGCACAACGATCGGAAGAATTT
>CAYWMG010000478.1:0-10588 GCA_964459245.1 uncultured Candidatus Bathyarchaeia archaeon | reverse complement strand
CTTTGTCACAAGATGGGGTAGCTTCGGTTTCTTCGGGCCAATAACTGTGCGTCCCGATTTATGGGACCGAGGCATTGCTAAACTCCTGCTCGAACCGACAATGGAGCTTTTTAACAAGTGGGGTGTCAGTCATGCAGGCCTCTTTACTTTTGCTCACAGCCCAAAGCATCTAGGCTTGTACCAGAAGTTCAATTTTTGGCCGAGATTTCTAACACTCATTATGTCGAAGCCAGTCAAACTGAATGATAACCTCGGAGGGTGGTCCAAATTTTCCGACGTATCTGATGCGAAGAAGGAAAGATACTTGATGACATGTCGAAGCTTGACCAGCTCAATCTACGAAGGATTAGATTTGGAGCGAGAAATAATGGCTGTCCGAAACCAGAGGCTTGGCGACACCCTACTCTTGTGGGAAGGGGACACGCTCGTCGGCCTTGCTGTATGTCATTGCGGGTCGGGCACTGAGGCTGGAAGAGATACATGTTACATCAAGTTTGGAGCCGTCCGCAGAGGATCTGGAGCGGAGAACCATTTTGACAAGCTGCTGAATGGCTGTGAGGAACTAGCTGCGATGCACAGATTGACGACTGTGACGGCGGGCGTCAACAGCGCTTGTCATAATGCGTATCGGAGAATGATTGCGCGAGGATTTCGCATAGATTTTCAAGGAGTTATGATGCTAAGACCTAACGAGCCGTCTTTTGATAGGTCAGACTGTTATGTTATGTGTGATTTGCGTTAGAGACGTATCTATTCTAGTTGGACTATGACTGGTTACTTGCTTACTGTTGTTATTGCTATCGTTAGCTAACATGTATGGTGCGTTGGAGTTGGCGTCTCCCACCAACTAACCCATTGTCTTTTTTTTGAAGTATAGTCGCCAGAAATCGGCGTCTAATTAGTAGTAGCTGACACTACACGTAAGCAGGAGAGAAAAAGATGAGAAAAAAATAGGGGTTAATCGCAATCCAAGGCACTGGTCGACGTTTAGTATTCGTCGCGTCCGCGGCCTCTGCCGCCCCCGTATCCTCGTCCGCGACCGCCACCATAGCCGCCACCTCTACCGTAACCGCCGCCTCTTCCATAGCCGCCGCCGCGACCGCCGTAGGATCGGTATGGGCGTTCTTCAACGACCTTATCGGATAGGTTGTTCTGAGTGTTTACATCGCCAAGAGCTGTTCCTGCAGGTTCTAGGCTACCGTAGCGGCCTATGTTAAGCCGCATTGATCCCTTGAATGGACGCACGTACCCGTTCTTGACCATTACAGAATCGCCCTCGTTCACCTTGTCTATGTTATCGTCCCAAAGGGTCATGTAGATAGTGCCTGTGTCGTCTCCGACAAGCGCATCTAACACGCGGTGAGTTGTGCCGTCCTGTCTAGAGACGGTTTCTCGCGCCTCACCCTTCTGTACGACTTTTACGGTCGTATTCACCTGCTTAGAGTAAGGCTGTAGGTCGCTGACTTTTATGATAGGTGCCGTGGCACCACTAGGCTGTCCTTCTTCTGCTGACATATTCTATTCTACTTCTCTTCAAACGGTATGTCAAGAACGGTGCTGCGGACCCTTTAAGGGTTATGATAATGAAATATTTCATTCCAGCAGAATTGGAGAGAAAACACTGGGGTTCTCAAAGATATTGCTTTAACTCGTCAACATTCTCGATCACTAGCTCTGGTTTTAGGGTGGAATTTTGAAGCGAGTCTCTTGTCTCAACACCGCTTAAAACTAATACAGTGTGTACACGAGTCCTCGCAGCACCTAGCATATCAGTCTCAATCTGGTCGCCTATCATAACCGCACGACTCGCTCTGGTTTCGGCTCGTTGAAGCGCCAGCTGGAACATGCGTGGTGAGGGTTTTCCTATCATGACCGCTCTCTTGTTTGCGCCATATTCGAGTGCCTTGATTATGGGACCCGCCGAGAGCGCTGGGCCCTGATCGCCCATGTAGACTGCTCCTCCGTAACTACCAACCAGAGAAGACCCCCCCCTCAACACTCTCTGCGCATGGTCAAGTTTTGCATAATTCAACTGTCTGTCAAGCCCGACTACAACCACATCAGGGTTCTGATCAGACTCCCTATGACCAGCAGCCAACAACTCGTGTAAGAGCCCCCTCTCGCCTAATAATAGAAATGAGACGCTTCGCTTGAAGCGTTGTGTAAGATAGAGTGCAGTAAGGTAGCCTGAGGTCAGAACATCTTCCAAACTGAAACTGAATCCAAAATTTTGAAGCCTCTGATGGATCTCCTTCCGAGTATGAGTTGAATCGTTAGTTAATACATACGCCTTCTTCCCGGAGGATTTAATTCGTGACACTACGCTGCGTCCGCCTAGGTAGCGTGGATGTTTCTTACCGACGGAAAGGACGCCGTCCATATCAAAGAAGAAGACACTCATCGAACTTAATTTCAAGTTTCTTCGTCACCTGGAAATGCTGGAAGTAGTATAAGTATAGTTCAAAAGCTGTAGGGCCAGCGAGATCTGATGCGGAAGCTCCGGTACGTTTCAATACTTATTCGTTAAGCTTGGAGAGAAACTAGGAATCTCGAGAGGCTATCGGAATATGAGAAGTTCGAGCTATTCTGACGCACGGCTATGTTGGTCGGGTTTTCAAGCGAGATTAGACCCACGATATTGGTAGGTTCATTCCCAGGTGCAACCTAACATATATCGCATTCTTGGATGCCTTGCAAGGTTAACAATCATTGTTTCCAATATGACGACATCCACAGCCTCACCTTATTGTTCAGAATCAACATCGATCTCTTCACTGCTCATTTGAGTGTGATTTTTGCTCATTTTGTTCACTTATGCCCACATCCTGCTCATTTGATGCCCACAAGGTGCCCGGATGAGGATGGTCTGTTATGTGCTCAATTTTAGGGTCTTTCATGCCTACTTTCACGCGGACGAGGCCTTGTTGGCTTCCGAATGGGCACAAAGTGAGTTTTCTGGGCATCTGATTGGTCAGTAATGAAGGCTTTAGGTGAGATTTCTAACCGATTCCTTGACTAGGATTGGAAACTCGTCCAAATTCATTGACCATGGGGAAGTCATTGAAACTCTACGTGATGAATATGAGAGCATGTATCAAAGCGTTCCAAAACATGTTTTAAAACGTTTTAAAACGTGTTTTTACGCTGTTTTAAAACAGTCGGCATGTCTTGATAGTTCAAGCATCGTACATAAGCGTGTCATGAAGCCCATAGCGGAGCGTGGAGAAGAAAGTACTCCTTGACTGAGGCCAAGTGTTTTCTCTGTTCCTAGGAACTATTTGGAAGTAGTCTCTTCTCGAATCCAGCTCAGATACGCAGGGTTACCATGAATTGGAACAGCTACAATTTCAGGTACCTCGTAGGGATGAGCGTTCTCAATTGTAGCTTGAATTTTTTCATAGTCTTCTGCCCTTGCTTTTGCCAAACACATCCATTCGTTAGTTCGTCGGATCTCGCCTTTCCACCAGCAAGAACTTGCAATTGGACCAATTATCTGAACACAAGCAACTGCGCGTTTTTCCAATAGCAGGCTTGCTATTTCATTAGCTCTCTTCTCATCGTTAACAGTTGTGACTACCTGAATGTATTCGTTCATAATTGTCGCTAACTTCGTAATGGTCATAGATTATCGCCAGTGACTCGACGGGCTACGACAAATTTCCATTAACATTACGTCTTCTAGAAATAGAATAATATGTACAGATTTAACGCTTGTACCAAATCTCGCCAGATTCAAGTATCAACTGGAGAAGATCGCTCGCTCAACGCTCCCCTGGGGATTGACTGCTGTCCTGAAGGTGAACCAGGAGTCGTTCGTCTACGGGGTCTGTATGATTCCTCTGATCTCTTGCTCAAATCGTGTAAGAAAGGGTGTTTCCATGATTGGATTGAAGCTTACAACGATAAGTAGGTCTGATACGCGACATAGAGTTAGCAATATTTTATCGTAACGTATGCTTACTGCTCTAGCATTTCCTAGATTTGGCTGCAACCGTTCGACAGCTCTCATAATGAGAGGAGGATAAATAGAAGCCAGATCCTCATCACTTAGGCTCTCGTTAACCGCAGAAACTCCTTCACGCATTCTTGCAAGAAGTACATTATCATTCCTGTCTACGATGCTGATGAACCTGAGGTTTGGATCAATTTTGAAGATTTTCTCAGCAATCTCATCAAAGTCCATAACTTGCTGTTTGGGATGACGATTATTTAGCCATCGGGTCTGCCTCTCATTGCTAGAAATATGAATGATCTTTCTTGAAATTTCAAGAACTGGCTAAACATCGATTCTTCAAACTGGCCTTTCGCACGACGCGAGAGACCAAGAGCCGCGAAAATAGTTGCACCGTTCGAACTTTCAGCAATCAGTATCGTCCGCGATCGTTTTGAAACTCGTCTCTGGAAACACACGCCCGCTGAAGGACGATCGTATCCTGTTCGAACGATTCCAATAATGATCTTCTTTCAGCATATCAGAGTTTACAGTGCAATAGTCTGCACTTTCTCGCCCTCAGTCCGTGGAATCGTTTAAGCACAAGCTGTCTCAAGATGTTTGCTACAAGGTATCAGCCGTGGTAGTTCGAGTTTGCTTGACCGTTGATGTTGAACGAAGAAAGAATACTACTACATTCGATGGGATCAATTTGGATTTGTCAATAATCCTTGACTTACTCAGACCTCTCTGCAAAGCAACTTTCTTTGTAACTGGAGAGGTAGCTGAAATCATTCCGGAAGCTATTCGAACAATCATACGAGAAGGACACGAAGTTTCCTGCCACGGACTCCATCACGAAGGATTCGATACCTTGGAACTTAGCGAGCAACTTCGAAGAATCGATATTGCGACTCAACACATCATGAACGCGACAGGCACTCGACCCTATGGTTTTAGGGCTCCACAACATCGCGGGAATGCTGCTACGATTAGAGCACTTGAGAAGCTCGAATACACCTACGATTCAACAGTTCTACCGCGTACACCATTCATGCGCCCTCAGGCGCATAAAAAGTGGCGATTCTTGTTTGCCCCCACGAGCCCATACTACCCATCGAGAGAGAATATTGTCCATCGTGGCAACAGCACCGTATTAGAAATGCCTGTCTCCACATTCTTTCTACCATTCATGTCAGAATTATCAATGCGGTCTGACACTCTCTCAAAAATTATCGCCTCCCTGCTTATATGCAAAGGCGAAATAACTGACGCACCCATCATCTACTACTTACATTCATATGACGGTTCACACGGAACGATGTTATGGTTGCGAAGAGTAATCCACACTTTACAGGAGCATAAAGTCAAGTTTCTGACTATGAAACAACTCGCGGGCGAGTATGCAAGATTGAGAAGCTGAGTTAGACCATCCCAACTCGGAAGTCAATAACAGCTGTTATGGACACTATGCTGAGCTACTTATTACGAATAAAGAGTTATAAAAAACCAAAAGGGATTGAGGCGCGCTATGTTCCTTAACGGTATAGCATCGTTCGATAGGTTGAGAGGGTGACTTGGGAACAAGTCGCTGTCGTGCTGCCCATCAACCTTTGATAAACTAATTATGCAAAGCCTAGTTATCGAGAAGTTCGAAGCGAATCCCATGGAGGAAAGTGCAGTAGGTAGGGGAACAGTTTCACTATCTGTTGCAAGTATAGTACAGGTTGTGGCGGGGACTGGTTACTTCATAATTCTAACGAACCTGTTACACTCAACGTTAACGGTCGGAGTGGTCACTTCCCTCAATATTCTAATTTGGTTCTTTGTAGTGGTATGTGTACTCGCAGAACCCGTGGTTTACGTTTCACCAATTCCCGCACCGTTGGCCGTACTTAAGTTTGTTCCAGAGTTTTTGGCTAAGAATGAGCGAAATGGAGCAGTGAGGGTTTTCCGAGCATCACTAATTCTCACATTGATTCTTAGTCTTGCAGTAGCTGGAATCTTGATAACCATGCCGTCCATTGTAATTCCATTTTTTGGAGAGGCAATTCCTCCAGACTACATTTGCCTCTCCGCCATCGACATACTGCTTCTCTCCGTCGGCCAAGTCTGTCTGGGCGTTGTAATTGCTTTAGGTGATACCCAAGTTGCCACTGTTTACATTGTTGCTTGGAGCGTTGTCAGGTATGCTATGGCTTCTATACTATTGTGGCCTTTTTCCGTCGTAGGCGTTCTGAGTGGGTGGATTCTTGGGGATTTCTTGTTGCTCCTGCTCGTTCTACGGAGGACGTTACAGAGTCTTGGTTGGCAGGTTGGCGTAAGTGCAAGTAGCTTTTCTGCTAAAGATCTAACGCGTTATAATTTGTATACTCTTTTTGCCACACTGATTGGTTTTGTTATCAGTCAGGCCGATCGACTCATCACACTGTCGCAACAGGGGCTCTCGCGACTAGCAATTTACAATGTTGCCATGCTCGGGGCTGGCGTTGCCAGCATTGCTCCTTATGCATTAATCAACGTCCTGCTTCCTGCAGCGGCAGCAATTTTTGCTTCGAATAGGATGAACGAGTTGCATGACTTAGTTCGTTCTTACACTCGATATGTGTCGCTCTTTGTTATGCCTGCCGCATTCAGTCTTGCAGCCGTTATGGAGATACCGCTCAGAATCTTTGGACCAGATTATGTTGGTGGCTTGTTGCCTGCGATTATAGTTTCTGTTGCTACAGGCCTTACGTCTCTCGGTGTCATATACGCGGGGTTGTTGCTTGCGCTAGGAAAGATGCGATGGTTTACTGCAGCTAACCTGCTTGGACTTGTAGCTTTATTCGTGGTTGCTGGAACGTTAACGTCGGTTCTTGGACTAAACGGACCTGCACTGGGCCGAGCCAGTCTTATGGCAGTGTCAGCCATCGTGTTTGCGTTGGCAACTTTCAAAATTAAAATCTTCGAAATTGACTTCAGAGCATTCATTATTTCCGTTGTTAGCTCAACGATCATGATGATTGTGATTTTCAGCATTCTATCGGTGTTACGCGAATTAATTCTGAAACTCGTAATGTTGCCAGTTCTCTTGATCGTGGGAGTCTTAGTCTACGTTGTGTCACTGCGTGCTTTTCATGGTTTGATGGTTAGCGATATGGATTTCCTTCGTGGTCTGCTACCTTGTCGTTTGCACTCTATTCTTCCAATGCTCGCTCGATTAGCTGGGCTCGAGTATGATTTGTCGAAAAATGATCAGTGACAACCGAGTCAAACTTTTTGGTGCTCGAATAATCTATTACCCGCATTCATACGATGGCTACTTCGGCAAGGATCTAAGATGGCTATAAATAGTTATTCGCAGGAGCACGATATCAAATTCTTGACAAGGAATCAACTCGCAATCGAACATAAGGATAAGATGAAAAATTCACAATGACCTTCGTGTCGCTTGCTTCCGGTTATAAATAGCTGTATCCGGCGTAGCAAATGGAGATCGCTCAGGAAGCATCTAAACTTTCGATTCAAAGGAGACGGAAACAACGCGTATAGCTAGCCTTCATAGTGCGTTTAGTGAGAGAGGAGGCGCGGAGAGAGTTGTCCTAGAACAGGCACATTACCTCAGCAAGAGGAATGCTGTAACTCTTTTTGCCACATATGCTAAAGAATCATGGTGTTACCCAGATCTTATGCGAGGTCTAGACATACGGCAACTAGTGGGAATCCCAATTTCAAAATTCAATCTTGTCACTAATGTTGCAGCGGGATTGTTTTTTGCATCTTCATTTAAGGACAATTTCACTGGTTTTGATATTCTTCTTGCTCATCAACAACCGGCCTATTGGATCGCCTACAAATCGAAATGCTCCTATGTGGTTCAGATCCATAGTTTCCTCTCAATTCTTTATCCTGAGAAAGGTTTCGACATCTTCCCTTGGGATACTGATTTCGATCGAGTTGTAATTAACATGACAGCAGTTTATGGAGGACGTTCCATCTTGAGAAGAATTGATCAAGCCGCGATTCGTGGCGCACGAAAGGTTCTCGTTCAAGGCCGTAAGATTGGCGAAATCATTCATGAGGTTTATGGAGTTACTCCGTTGAGGATTCCATACGCTGTTGATCTCTCGACCTACAAACGAACTGATCCAGGAGAAGTTTTCTCCAAATATTCAATCACTCAACCTCTTATCCTGATGGTTACACGTGCTTTACCGAGTAAGAGACCTGACCTAATGATACGAATACTCCCTAAAATATTGAAAGATCATCCATCGACCACTCTAGTCATCGTGTGTGGTAGTAGCCCTTACCTCATCTTTCTGCGTCGATTGGCTCAGAGACTCGGAGTGACTTCAGCAACGAGAATACTGACAGTTCCGACCAGTGAACTTATCGCGCTATATTCAGGTGCAAGCGTCGTTGCTTATCCAGCTCAGGGATTAGAGGCTATGGGGAGAGTTCCAATTGAGGCCATGTGTTTCGGCGTTCCACCTGTAGTCTGGGACAATGAGTGGGGGCCTGCAGAAGTTGTTAAAGAGGGAGTGGGTTTACGTGCAAAACCTTACGACGCTGACGACTTTGCAGATAAGATTCTCACGTTGCTCAATGACAATGAGTTACGCAGACGTATGGGTGCTAAAGCGAAACTCTATTCTCAGAGTTTTTCTTGGGAGCAGTCTGGACCATGTTATGAACGGGTGTTGAAGGATGCCATTTCATGAATACTATTGTCTTTTCGAGCCAACGCTAACATGCGCCGACCGCAACCCGAAATCTCATTGACCGAGCTCAAGTTTAGTTCAATTTGAAGAAGCTTCCTCCGTTGATCCTCAGATAACTGTTCCGGCACTGGCAAATCGTTAAACCCATCGATTCTGTGATGTGAGATTGTGCCAATTCCAGCCAGTTCCAGCATGGTATAACCATGCGAAAGCAAACTTTGCTCAAGATCTGCTGGATGAAGCCACCTAGTTTGGTCTGATCCGTTAGCTATTTGCTCGGCAGTTGCATAATCTCCTCGCTTTAAACAACTGGCGATCTGATAGTAACGTGTATACACGGCTATAGCTAGCAATCCCCCCATCTTTAGATACTTTGTTGCTACTCGAATAAGCTTCTCGATCTCACAGACGGTTCCAGGCAACGTCTCAATTGCTAGTATAGCATCAAAGACCTCTGAAAGTTCTGTCGAGAAAATATCAATCCTTCGAAAATCTACAGTAACACCTTCTCGTCTTGCATGTTTCTCTGCGCGGGTCAACGCTTCTTTATTCTTGTCAACTGCCACTATTTGATGACCAAGCTTCGCTAATGGAATACTGTCTCGACCATGACCGCAACCAATGCTAAGGATTCGCAGTTTCTGATCGCCGTAACTCGATTGAATCGCTCGCCTAATGTGCTCCAGATATATTGACCAGTAGAATTGCTCTGTAGGGCTATCATACATGTCATAGCTAATAGCCCACAATCTTGACCTGACTCCATTAGGCAAGAATGCAATAGCAAGAGTTGCTAGTCGCCGCCTTGAAAGCCAATCCAGAAAACGACTCAAATCAGTTTTCCTTCATTGCACTAGTTACAATATGGAGTGCGTTAGATTAGTATTCACCATTCGCCGTTATGAAATGTTAAGCACCATTCAACGTTAAAGAAAACTTTGATTCTATCTACCAAATCTGGCTTGCTCGACGGAAATTTTTGGAAGCCCCTCATCCTGACCATATCGCGCGCCCCATCTCAGCCTATAACTGCGCTGGGGTATTGGTCATTCGGTTGACGGGCTGTGCAAATAGCATATTCCAACAAAGAACTATGAAAATATTCAGAGCAGTAACTCCCCCAACCTACGCTGTCGAGCGCCAATTTAAGATCAAAGTAAAGAGTGCTTGCGACAAGCGACAAGAAATTAGCAAAAGTGAGGTGCTCCCTTGTCCACCAACACATTTTCTTCCATGTAGGTTTAATTCCAAAACCTACCCCGAAACTTGGTAGATTGTATATCCCCATGCATATCTGGACCCTTTGATAGTCGTATATCCATTGAACTGTTGCCTCTTCACTAAGAAACTGAGATTGATATTGTTGACATTGACAAAGTAGTCGTCGAGGACTACATATTTGATATGAAGTAATATGAAAGCGTCGTTGGTAGAGATATGTCGTGTAGTCGCTAAATCCAGCACGTACCCCCAATCATAGAAGAAGCGACCAGTATAATATGTAAAGGAAGGTGCCTGGTTGGTAACACCAATTTCTGTTTGGTTCATGTGTTGTTGAAGCCACGAGGTGCTGAGCTGAAAACCTGTAACGGAGATGAAACAGTCACAGGGTTGTGTTGGTCCTTCGTAATTGGCTGGTGAGAAAGTTGGAATTTCTGCAACAACGGAACCCAATAACAAAAGAACAAGCCATATTCCGACAATCGTCACCATTGACACTGACAAGATCCTCTGCAAGCGAATTCGCCTCTTCAGAAACACATAGAATGTGCTGGTTCCAATTCCAATAATTGTAAAGAGAGGAGGAGCCCACTCCACCGTGAATCTCAAATCCTGATTCGCCAACTGGGAGTAGAACACGAAGAACACCAGAAACCAAGATCCAAGAAGTAAACCTCGCCCACCCCTCATCCTATCCTTCATCGCGAGGCCTAGAATAAGGAGATAACCA
>CAYWMG010000477.1:0-3407 GCA_964459245.1 uncultured Candidatus Bathyarchaeia archaeon | reverse complement strand
GAGTAGAGAAAACGTTGACAAACTCCTTAAGAGAATTGAAGAAATATAGAACCCTATTGTTACCTATTCTTCCACTATCTCAACATTGGCCCGAGGAACAGTAACTTTCTGCTTATTTTCAAGCTCTACCTCTACAATCCTCACGTGTGACTCACTCTCGATTAGCCCAAGCTCCACAGGAAGAGAATACACTTTACCGACAACGCCGAAGTAGGGTTCCTGGATTATCCTTACTAGAGTTCCCGGTCCAAGTCCTGAGGTAACGTCATACTGATCGCCTTCTATGCGGATGGAGGCCTTACCAGAGCTGTCTGCGGGTATTATCGCTTCAGGTCTTATGACGCCCGCTCTGATCTGGGTGGCTCCATTGATGCAAGCAACCTTTCCTTCAGATCTCTGGAATATTCTGAATGTCTTCTCCAACATATTCATTCTGCCGAAGCCTTCAGTCGCGATGACGGTCAAACCCGTCCTCTCCTGACCAGTGATCGCTACCCCTATCCTGTAGCCTAGAAACTCGGTCAAATCCTTGTCCGTTATGCCTCCTACAATAATCCCCTTGGCACCCTGAGCACTAGCCTTCTTCAGAGCTTTGCCCGTTACCAGTGATCCGCCGACCAGTATCTTCCCTTCACATCCAGAAGGAACTAGATCATCTGTGAGAATTTCCGCAGGAGTCTTCGAAATGATTAAGAGCTCTCCATGGGTCTCCCCTCCGATTCCGAAGCTTCCTTGGATGAGCGCTGCAGGAGTCTCGATGGTTACCCCTTCATTTGGGAGAATATCCACAATCGTACCTGGAATATACGCGTCCATCTCAATGAGAGTAGGAGGCTCTCTAACTATCACTTGACCGGTGACTGCTGAGACGCTCTCAATTGAGCCTTCAACAGGTGATGCACAGACTGTTTTGATCATTCCGAAAAGAGCTTTGTAGCGCGCGATGGTCTCATCCTTCCTGACTTCTTCGCCTATTTTCTTGACCATGTAGCTATCTATCTCCTCTGCATCCACACCCAGAATTGAAGCAACCTTAACCATGTACGGGTCACCAGGTATCTTTGTTCGGGCTACTGTAGTTTTCAAAGAAACTTGGTCGCCCTTCTTCACGCACACTTCGCCAGGAATAGGAAGAATCCTGCTTTTTCTAAGGATGCACCATTCCTTCCTCTTCAGTCCAGGCGTGTAAGCTTGTGACAAAACTTTCACGGCTCCATCTTATACAGGCTCTCAGGATAGGCTTCAACTGCCTTGAACCAGTCCTTCAGCTTCTCCACTCTTGCGTCCTCCTCTTGTGGAAGAGATATTGGCCGTCCCCTAGCATCCATGATTATTCCGACAACTCCGCCTTCCACGGTTTTTGACAAGCTATTCCCTGAACCTGCCCCCACATCGAACCCGCTTCTTGGGTAGATTTCTAAATCTGCTTTCTCTCGTTCTCTAAGCCGAACTGCCTTGATAGTACCTGCTCTGATTTCCTCCTCCACATTGGAACCGTCAGGCATTTGCATCCTAACTCTCATAACCAGCCCTTCATCATCAGGCTTGATCTCTCCTTTTGGAGCAATCAACGTCCCCATACGGATTAGGCAATCTTTCTCAAAGATCTCCATGGCTGCTTGTGGATGTTCCGTCGAGAGAATACCTAGATGGGGCATCATGAAGACGCTGTCCTGGGCGAGTTTAGCGACGCCCTCTGCCTGAAAACCATCGATCAGCATTAACGCTGCTTGGATTCTTCTAGGAGCATGTGAAAGAAGGCCTCCCGTGCCTACAAGCCAATCGACCTTCAGCATGTCTATGTAGGTTTCCTCAGATGCTTTACGCTCAAACATGTCGCCTATGTCTCTTTCAGTCATCACGCCCCCTCTTAGAGGCCTAGCAAGGAACTTGTGATGCGCAAACCCGAGTCTTAGTGATTCTCTAGCCAGAGCATGTTCGATCACAAGATTCACAAGAGTGTGCGGAAACGTTGTCGGCCGCGTCATCTTGTTTCTAATCCTATTGATCACTTCATCTGGATCTATCTTGAAAGGAATCCAACGTATGATGTTCTCGATTCCAGCTTCCTTCAACACGTTGCCAATGCTGTAACTCATGCCCAGGTTCGCGCTGACGGTTCTCACGAAGTTGCGATCATAGACTGAATAAACGTTTGTAGTTGCACCGCCTAGACCTACGCCGATTACGTTCTCATTGTAGATCTTAGAGATGAGTTGAAACATCATTCCCTCGGCAGCAGGTGTAGGCATAATGGGAATATCCGTCCACTTCATGAGCTTGTCATAGCCAGGAGCGTGAGACATGACGTGTTCCATGAAGCATCTGTGAATAGCGTCTCTGGCAGGCTGGAGATTCTCAACTTCAAGTTCAGGACGAATATTGTTCACGATTTCGAGTGCAAACTGTTCGCTGAATAGGGTTTTCATCGTTGCTCTGGCGTTAATGTTACCCGCGAAAACTATTGGCACCTTATATTCTCTGCCTAACCTAGCTGTTGGCTTCGCGCTTACTATCATCTCTGCCATTTCCGTAACGTGCCTAGCATCTCCACCATCAGTGCCTCCAGCAAGAAGAATCATGTCTGGTCTCATATACCGAATCTGTTTGATTTTGTCGAAGACCTTCCTATCATCGTCGGTCGCTATCGTGTCCATAACTATAGCTCCCGCCCCTAGAGCTGCTCGTTGTGCACTCTCAGCGGTCATGTTCAATATTACTCCCGCCACCAACATCTGCAACCCTCCTCCTGCGCTGCTGGTTGTCACATACAGATCTACGCCCACATCTCCGTCAGTCCGTTGAAGGATCCCCTTTTCAGACATTAGCTTGAGCCCAGTTAGCTCTTCTACCTCCCTCACGGCATTGCGAATGCCCATTGTTACATCTTCGAAAGGAGCTTCAACTGTGGTCGGAGTCTCCCCGGCGACCATAAAACGCCACTCATTATCCGCAGTCCTCCTGAAAAGACGCGCCTTAGTCGTTGTGCTACCTACATCAGTCGCAAGAATGTACTTCCATCGCTCTCTCGACTTTTGCGCGCTTCTCATGTTCAGGGTAACGACGGTTAGTCAATAATAAGAAATTCTTGTGAACCTATTTCATCGGCTATAATGAAATATAGACAGGCTCATCAAAAATTTAAGAAAAAAAGAGAGTTAGTCTTCACGCTGTTGAAGAATCTAAGCAAGTACGCCTTGCCACGGTTTACTTGAGGGTTACGGAAAACGTAGCTTCGTGTCTTATTTTCTGGAATCTCAGGCAGGTGTGGTGGGTTTGGTGTTTGGTGCGAGGAGTGGGATTCGAATCGACCGTCGAAAAGTACTTCTTAAAGCCAACAAGACGGTGAGAAAGCTAAACTGAAGAGAGTTCCTTCAATGCCAACTGAGAAATATAACGAGTCGCTA
>CAYWMG010000476.1:0-2172 GCA_964459245.1 uncultured Candidatus Bathyarchaeia archaeon | reverse complement strand
ATGTTCCAACGATTCCCATTGAGAAGGTGTTTGCGCCGATTGTGGTTATTCCGCCATGCCCAATGAATGTTTGGAAGAACAACGCGATTGCCGATATTACTACTGTTGGGAAAGGCCCGATGAGAATTGCGGCCATTGGAGTTCCGACTGGGTGTGAGCATGAGCCAGTAACTGGCACGGGTATGTGCCAAACTGATATTACAAACACGGCCGCGCCTAGGAGTCCGACCGTCGACATGTATAACGGATCATCTTTCCGTTTTGCCCTTACCTGTCTCGCCCCTACAAATACAAAAACCGCTGATACTAGATACCAAAAAATGCACCATTCAGGCGTAAGTATTCCATCTGAAATATGCATGTTAACCCGTTTCGGTTAGTCATGCAATTGTTTATGGCTCTCTTCGCCAATTACCAACGGTGGACATAAGTTAACCATCATTCAACCTAGGTTGATTCAGATGAAAGCTCCACTGTCTCAGCATGCTCGTAAAGCCGGCGGATGGTTCACGGAGTTTCAAGTCCTAACTGAATTAGCTCAACGGGAGTCTAAAATGAGACAACGCGACGTAGCCGAAGTATTGGGGATAACAATTCAAGCGGTTTCGAAGCATCTGAAGAGATTACTCAGCGAAGGATTAGTTGCGTTGAATGGCGTCGAGTATGTTCTCACACCGAAAGGCATCGAGAGACTGGTGACGTACACGAGATTCGTTGAAGCTCAGACAAAGAAAGCGTCCAGTTGCTTGAGGTTAGAGAGACTTTGGCCAGCAATAGCTCAGAAGGCCATCAGTGCTGGAGAGGAAGTGGGATTGGTAATGAAGAACGGTCAGATATGTGCAGTTAGTAAGGATCACAAAAACGCTAAAGCATTCGGAGTAGCCAAAATGAACGCTTCCATGGGAGAGGAAGTACCACTTCACAACATGAGAGGCTTTGTAAATCTCCGTCAAGGCACTGTAAAGGTCTTAAGATTTCCAAGCATCAACCAAGGCGGATCAAGAAACGTGGACCTAACCCGAGTTAGAAAAATCTACAGGAAATTCAATCCTGATAAGATTGGCGTCATGGGGACCGTCGCAAGGGTTGTAGCGACTAAGGCAAAGCTCCAGGTTGATTTTGAGTTCGGTGTCACAAGATCCGCTGCCATGGCTGCACTCAGAGGATTAAACATTCTAGTTCTCTCGACCGGCAGGATGACGAATCGAGTCCTGGAGGAGGTTGAGAAAGTCAATATCCGTCACTCATGTGAAATACCTTATACAGTTGAAGATTGTCAACTCTCTCGCGGTCTCAGTCAGAATTCACTGGCAAGCTCAATTATGGAAGCGGAGTAAAACCAAACCCATATTCAACTATTCACTTTTACAGTCGAATCGAATCCCAACTTGTAGGTTTCCTCGAATCGGCGATATTTCCAAATGGCAACTGACACTAACCAGGATACGATGAACATGGCTATGATTGCGATGCCTATGGTTTCAAAGTCTAGGTTTGCAAACCAGTCCCAAAACGGGCCTGTCCAATTCGCCTCCATAGCTATTACCTGGATAAGTTCGATGGCTCCAATTACGAAAGCTACGAGAACGGAAATGATCGTTATTGTCAGATTGTAGTACACCTTGCGGAGTGGATTTAGAAAAGCCCAACCATACGCCATACGCATTGTCACGCCATCGGTCATATCGGTGGTAACCATACCGCAAGTGAACATGAGCGGCAAGACTAGAATCATCCAGAGGGGGATGGTTGAGGAAACTCCAATTCCCACGCTGACTGCTATTAGAGCGACTTGTGTGGCGGTATCAAATCCCAACCCGAACAAAACTCCGATTGGGAAAATCTGCCACGGCTTCTGTATCATTTTGAACAAAGCTCTAAAGTAGCGAGGAGGAGCCTTGTCCAATCGACTCTGAATTTCAGCCTGAGTGAGTTTGCCTTGTTTCAACTCCTTGAAGGTTAGGTGGACATTATGAACGATAACCACGTTAACTATTCCGATCAGGAAAAGGAAGATGCCGGAGACCAAAGTTCCGATGACTGCACCCCCACTCTCTAAAGCGGGTATACTGTCAATTATCACCCTCGTGACGAAGATCAATGCTACGACTAGTGCGCAGACAATCACCGAATGCCCAAGCGAAAACCACATCCCCACGGTCAAGGGACGCT
>CAYWMG010000475.1:0-3332 GCA_964459245.1 uncultured Candidatus Bathyarchaeia archaeon | reverse complement strand
CTGATGGGAGCGAGGATTGGAAAAAACTGTATCCTCGATACCTCGCTCTGTTCTATTTTCGACTTGGTTTCAATTGGTGACGATACCTGCATCTGCAAAGAGACCCAACTCTTGGGATATCGTGTTGAAGACGGTATGCTTAAGGTGGGATCAATCGATATCGGCAGCCGTTGCTTCATCGGCATTCATTCAGCGCTTGGTCTGAACAGCCGGATGGGTGATGATTGTAGGCTTGACGATCTTTCGCTCCTTGCTGATCGGCAGGAGATGAAACCGGGAGAAGCACGGCGGGGCTCTCCCTCACAGCCAGCGGAGGTTTCAGTACCCCAGAACAGTTCTAACGTCCACTCCAGACGCCACCCCATTCTCTTCGGTTTCTTTCATATGTTGCTCATCTACTCAATGGAGATCTTCTTCCTGCTGGTTAGTCTACCAGCACTGGCTCTGATCATGTCTGCGTTTCAGGCTGGCGGCATACTCTGGGCGATTGCCGCTATCTTTGTCTCTCCAGCGCTTGCGCTTGTCACTTTCTGTTGTGGACTGGCAGCTGTCAAGGCAGTGCTTCTGGGTCGTGTTAGGCCCGGAGTCTATTCTGTGGAGAGCAGCCTCTATCTGCGCAAGTGGTTTATCGACAGCCTAATAGAAATGGGCAGGAGCATAGGCATCAGCATCAGCAGCTTCAGTGTTAGCCTGACCCGCCCGTTGTACGGTACTATCTATCTGCCCACCTGGTTGAGGATGCTTGGGGCAAGAATCGGAAGACGGACCGAGATTTCAAATGTTGGCCAAATCTCACCTGAACTTATGGTTATTGGAGACGAAAGCTTTCTTGCAGATGACTCGATTGTTGGTGGCCGCCATTTCTTCCAGGGCCTTATGCAAGTCGGCGAAAGCAGAATCGGATTTCGCAGTTTCGTAGGCAACAGTGCCATACTGCCGATTGGCACCGCTCTAGGTAACCAGTGTCTGGTGGGTTGCCTGTCCCTGCCACCGCATGAGATAACGCGGACGCCAGACGGAACGGAATGGTGTGGCTCACCGCCGTTCCGGCTCCCAAACCGACAGAAAGTGGCAGGCTTTGATGAGAGATACACGTACGCTCCGAGCCCGAGGCTCTATGCACAGCGGCTTCTCATTGATGCTCTACGTATCCTTCTTCCGGGCCTGATCGAAGCGGGAGCGTTCATTGGTTTCGTCTCTCTGCTTTACTATGCCTTCGTTGGTTTGGGGACGATTGCTATGGCAGCGCTTGCGCCGCTATTCTCTCTGGCCCTTGCCATCGCTGCAGCCCTGTGCGTTGCGGCGACCAAGTGGATTTTGATGGGACGGTTCAAGCCTTGCGTTGAGCCACTTTGGTCGCCGTTTGTTTTGTTTAACGAGGTCGTAAACGGTGCCTATGAATCAGTAGCTGCCCCGGCCCTATCCCCACTGCTGGGGACACCTTTCTTTGCACCCTATCTGCGACTGCTCGGTTGCAAGATTGGCAAACATGTCTTCCTGAACACCACCTCCTTCGGAGAGTTCGATCTTGTTTACATCGGTGACTATGCTGCGCTCAACGTCGACGCAGTTATCCAAAATCACCTTTTTGAAGACAGAGTTATGAAAGAATCTACACTGCGTATTGACGATGAATGTTCCGTGGGTAACATGACAGTGGTTCTTTACGATACAGAAATGCAACAGGGCTCTCTTATTGGCCCACTCTCTCTGCTGATGAAGGGAGAGACACTGCCCGCGTACAGCCGCTGGTACGGCATCCCTACCCAGCCACTGACTTGCATGCCACCTGAGTAGCTGTAATTAAGCGAACCGCATTCGACTGGCTATATGGAGCTATGTTATGAGCAGCATGGGGCTTCTTGGCCAGGCGAACAGCGCGCGACGGATCCTAACAAGGCATACGACGATGTGACAGCAATGGGCTTGGTAACAGCATTGCACCAGCCAAGATCGGATATGTTGAGGTCAATCCTGATACGTTGAACTGTGATATGGGCAGAATTGCCAAGCCTATAGTGTACTCTTCATCGTCACCGCTCAGCAGATTCGAACCGCTGTAGTAGACATAGTAGTTATCTCCTACCTTAACGATGTTAGCGTCGAATAATGAAGCGTCCCAGTCTCCTCGAGTTCCGTTAATTATCACAGGATTATTCAAGTAAGGAGTCCAATTGATACCATCATTTGATGATGCAAGCCCTATCTGGTGTGGACTGCCTTCGTCGATGGCTCCTGAATATGCCATCAGGTAGATGTTGGGGAGGCGCTGAATGCTTCCAAGATCAATATCATTATCTGTTGAATCCCAACCTGTATCGCTATCTGGGTACTGAATAGGCCCGCTTTTCGTCCAATGAATTCCATCGCTGGAGGTAGCCATACCTATCTGAAAGTTTTCAGTTTGGTTTTCGCCAATATAATACATCGTGTACGATAAGCCGCTGGAAATAACGATTGGGCGAGATACAAAGCTTTCATCCCATGACCCCCTCGACCCGAGCGTCAAGACCGGATTGCCTGAATATTTGGTCCATTGTATCCCATCAGGCGAGGTAGCGTATCCAATCTCATTCTTCACGGGGTCGCCATTTGAATCGAGCACTTCTCCAGTATACCACATCTTGTATCCTGTACCTTGATGAATAACCCATGGCTCAATCACTGAACCAGAATCCCACGACCCTGCAACACCCCTTAGCAGAATATTCTTTGCATACCGGGACCATGAGACGCCGTCGTTTGAAGTAGCCATGCAGATGGTATCAAACCCCTTCTCCGTTTCGCCGCTATACCACATTGTGAACGAGGCACCATCGTAGATTACGAACGGCGTGAAGACGCCCCCCTTATCCCATACAGCGGTCCCTAGGCCCAGTACTTGTCGTCCTCGGATGGGGGTCGGCGCTTTCGCTGAGGGGAAGATCAAAGTCGTGACAAGAATGCAGAGTACAGCTAACGTAATCCCCCTTGCCAGGTACGCTTTCTTCAACGTTACCATCGATAAAACTCACTATTTACTGAACACTCAAACGAATATATCAAAGATTTGCACGTATATATCATAAATACGGTTGAGCTTTTTTTCTGCTGCAACTTTTGAACATTCAAATGTCAATGCCGCTTCGTGAAACTGCTTGTGGACTCGATACGTTCACTTGTACCTAATGTAGAGACAAAACTAAAGCACGAGAGCTTTCCGTGTATTGGTCGCCTCCGTAGTCTTCCTGACGCAGTTCCCTCTCAAAGAAACAAGTAGCTAAAGAAGTGTAGAGTTAACACTCAAACTTCGCCAGTGTCAAATGGGTGGAGGCTACGTGCTCCCTGCTCGA
>CAYWMG010000474.1:0-3573 GCA_964459245.1 uncultured Candidatus Bathyarchaeia archaeon | reverse complement strand
CAACAATCTTAGATCTCACTTCGAACTCTGATGCCATCTTATAACGAGGCCTGCTTGACTGCGGTCTCATAAACCTCTAGGCCTTTCTCGAGGAGGTTCTCGCTTAGGATCAGTGGAGCTATAAATCGTAAGACGTTTCCGCTGTGGCCGCATGTATGCATTAGTAACCCATTCTCAAACATCAACTTGCGAAGCTTTACAGTCATATCCTTTGATGGCTCTCTTGTTTGTTTGGATTGTACAATTTCGTTCCCGATCATGAATCCGACACCTCTCACGTCCCCCACGTTCTGGCTTGCGTTTCCAATTTGTTCAAACCTTAATTTTGCCTTTTGACCGAGTCGAGTGACTCTGTCGAGGATATTTTCTCGTTTAATGTAATCGATACTTGCAGCTCCGACGGCCATGGCGATCGGGTTTCCTCGGTAAGTTCCAAGATGAAATCCGGGAGGAAGGTCCTGATCGTATTCCTCGCGGTATGCGATGAGCGATAACGGTATTCCTGCTCCTACTGATTTTGATACGCACATGATGTCTGGGGACGTATCGGTTAGGCTGCATCCCCAGAATTTTCCAGTTCTTCCGAATCCCGTTTGCACTTCGTCTATTATTAGTGGAATTTGATACTTGTCTGCGATCTCCCTTAGGCCCGGGAGAAAGTCGCTGGGTGGCACGATGTATCCACCTTCTCCCTGTATTGGTTCAACGATGATGCCCGCGGGATTATCGAGACCCGATTCTTCGTCTAGGATCAGGTGCTCTAAGTATCTCAGTACAACTTTAGCTTCGTCGCCTCTCTTCTCGCAGGGGAGCGGGAAACGGTAAGGATATGGAAATGGTAAGTGGAAGACTTCATGCCTACTCGTTCCCGAGCTCTCCAGGTGATGACGGCTTGAGGTTGCGCTAATTATTCCTTGATGGACTCCGTGGTATGCGCCTTCGAAACAGATTATTGTACGCTTTCCCGTAACATGTCTAGCGAGGCTGATGGCTGTTTCACATGCGTCTCCACCCGTAACAGTGAGAAGCGCTCGTGCATGACCATTAAGCCTTGAAGGGAGCACAGAATGTATCTTCTCAAGAAAATTGAGTCTAGCGGTTGTAGGGATTTCAAGGGCATGCCATATCTTGCTCATTTGAGATGCGGCTGCGTCCGCTAAGACTGGATTGTTGTGGCCAAGGTTCAATACACTTATTCCGCTGATCCAGTCTATGAAGAGGTTGCCGTCAACGTCCTTTATTGTTGCCCCTTTAGCTGAGTCAATTGCGAGTGGAAACGCTTTGTTATAGATCGTTGCTCGGGTTTCAAGCAAGGATTGCTTAGCAAGAAGTGCTTGTGATTTAGGTCCAGGTGGCTTGACTATTATTCTAGGAGCATCTTCAAAACTTAATTCGGTCATTTGTGTCAGGAGAATCCACCGCGTTAGAGCAACTGTCACTTAATACTTAGAGTTATCGCAGTTACCGCGTGTTGGATGAAATTATTATGATTTGATTGATGCATTTCGAAAATACCGAAAAATTCTTTCTCAGAACGAAACCTGAATCGTAAGAACTAGCGAGCTCTAGGAACGGATTTCTGGAACCAAACATTTAAACCATGGTAGGATGTTGCCACGTCGGTTTAATGGCCACGAATGAATCCACATTATGCTGAGATATTTATGAAAAAATCAAATGTTAGAAAACGAACTCAAATTTCGCGAAGAAAACGTACAGAGTTGAAGAGGCCTCGGACAAAGAAAGTTGTCATAATGGGTGCTGCGGGCCGAGACTTCCACAATTTCAACGTATTCTACCGTAACAACAAGGAGTATGAAGTTGTAGCCTTCACCGCGGCGACGCAGATTCCAGGCATCGCCGGTCGCAACTATCCGCGTGAACTTGCTGGTGAACAATACCCGAAGGGAATCCCGATACGCCCTGAAAACCAGCTTCCGGCCATCATTCGCGAGCGGGGGGTAGATGAGGTTGTCTTTGCCTACAGCGACGTCTCGCATGAATATGTAATGCACAAAGCTTCAACTGTCATCGCTGCTGGACCAGACTTTCGACTGATGGGTGCCACGAACACTATGCTGAAATCGAGCAAGCCCGTGGTCGCGGTCTGTGCCGTAAGGACAGGTTCCGGCAAGAGTCAGACATCGCGAAAAGTCTGTAAGATCTTACTGGATCAAGGATACCGCGTTGTGGCTGTCAGACATCCAATGCCTTACGGCGACTTGAGGAAGCAGATTTGTGAACGCTTTGCTACATTCAAAGATCTCGACAAGTATGAATGCACAATCGAAGAGCGTGAAGAATACGAGGCATACGTTGCTAAGGGCATGGTAATCTACGCAGGCGTGGATTATGAGAAAATCCTGCGTGAGGCTGAGAAGGAGGCGGACATTATCCTGTGGGACGGTGGGAATAACGATCTACCGTTCTATAAACCGGACCTGCATATCGTGGTAGCAGACCCCTACAGGCCAGGCCACGAACTCAAATATCATCCGGGCGAAGCCAACTTCAGAATGGCGGATGTAATAGTCATAAACAAGGTTAACACTGCTGACCAGAAAGATATCGAGATCGTTAAACAAAATATTGGAGAGATAAACCCGAAGGCGCGCGTCATCATGGGAGCTTCGATTGTGACTCTCGATGACCCAGGTATCGTGAAGGGTAAGCGAGTTCTAGTGATTGAAGACGGTCCAACCGTCACTCACGGAGGCATGCCCATTGGAGCTGGCGTAATCGCAGCCAGATCATTCGGTGCAAGCGAAATTGTGGATCCCCGGCCGTACGCGGTAGGCTCAATTCTGGAAGCGTACAAGAACTATCCACACCTCGAAGCGGTACTCCCTGCTTTAGGCTACAGTGAAAACCAGATCGAAGAACTTCAGAGAACAATCAATGCTGTACCTTGCGATCTCGTCATTGTCGGAACCCCGATTGATCTAAGCAAAGAAGTCAAGATGGGTAAGCCGTCTGTTCGCGTGAGATATGAGCTGGAAGAGGAGGGCTCGCTGACTCTTAACGAGATCCTTAGCGAGCGCTTCCCGAAGAAGAGTTGAGGCAGCGGTAATTCAGGTAGGACCGACTTATTTCGTAAGCTTCGCTGCCTTGACCTGCACTTTTTTCTCAGCTTTTTTTATCGAGGTCTAGTGGTTATCCTAGAATTCGCATACCATCATCTCGCCGTGTGGCCACTGAGTCAACCATTCAAGCCCGTTAGATGTCACGCGAATGTTATCCTCTATCCTGGCTGCTTCACCGTTAGGTTTGGTGGGGGTTCTCTCGTTTGTGGGCCATATGGTCTCTATGGCTAGGCACATTCCTTCTTTGATTGGATATGGATAGTCAAGCGACCAGGCGCGGCTTATTGAGGGCCATTCTGGTGTAGAGAGTCCGATGCCGTGTGCCCACTGCATCATGAGCGCGCTATCTTCGTCGGGGTATCCATAGGACTTGCAGCTTGGCATCTTTTCAGCTACGTCTTTCGAGGTTGCTCCAACGCGAATTGCTTTTGCCATTTCTAATTGGTATTTTCTAGCCGTTTCGAATGCGTCCTTCTGTGCTTGGTTGGGT
>CAYWMG010000473.1:0-6039 GCA_964459245.1 uncultured Candidatus Bathyarchaeia archaeon | reverse complement strand
TCCGTTACTGAAAAAGCGGCCGAGAAAGTGAAGGCTGCGCTAGAAAAGCAGGGGAAGAAGGACTCTGCGCTCAGACTCTATGTCTCGGGCGGCGGCTGCAGCGGATTCCAGTATGGGTTGGCTTTTGATCAGAAGAATGCTGAAGATGAGGTGGTTGAAGCTCATGGCGTCAAAATAATCATTGACCGAGAGAGCGCCAAGTATGTTGAAGGATCTGAGATAGACTATGTTGAGTCGGTAATGGGAGAAGGCTTCAAGATCAGTAACCCTAACGCAACTGAAACTTGCGGTTGCGGCCACTCCTTCAAGCCCAAGTAAGCGTCTAGCACGGTTCTATTGTTGACGGTGGCTTTGAGGAAATAGCGAAAGCAACCCACGTTACTCCTTCTACTTCTCCGGTAATTTGACTGCTAATTTCCTCGAGTACATCATCAGGTATTCTCGCCCAGTCGGCGGTCATTCCGTCAACTGAGTTGATTATTCGTACGGTAACAAGATGTCCAAGTTTTCGCTGATCACCCAAGACTCCGACAGTCAGATCATCTCCTACTACTGCGAAGGCTTGCCAGACAGAATCATACAAGTTGTGTCTTTTTAGAACTTCTTCAACGATGGCACTTGCTTCTCTGCAGATTCTAAGCTTTTCTTCAGAGACTTCTCCAATTATTCTGACAGCTAAGCCTGGGCCCGGGAATGGATGGGTCCTAACTAGAACTTCAGGTATTCCTAATTCACGAGCAATCTTACGAACTTCATCCTTGTAGAGCAGTTTCAAGGGTTCGATGATTTTGAATTTTGACCATTCAGGAATTCCTCCGACATTATGGTGTGATTTTATTTTTGACGCTACACTTCCCGTACCGGCGCTTTCAATCACGTCCGGGTATAGTGTTCCTTGCACGAGCCATCGGAATGTTCCAAATTTGGCGCTTTCTTCGTCAAAGACTTTGATGAACTCTTCCCCTATATGTTTCCTTTTTTCTTCTGGACCGCTAATTCCCTTCAGGCCACGTAGAAACCTTTCGGACGCGTCGACGTAGTGAACTTTCAGTTTCAAGTCTTGCAACGTTTTCAAAACGAGGTGTTCGTCATCCTTCCGTAAGAGTCCATGGTTCACGAAAATGCAAGTTAGATTGTCTCCGAGCGCTTTCTGAACAAGCAGTGCCGCGGTGGTTGAATCAATTCCTCCGCTTACTGCAACGAGAACCTTGTCCCGTCCTACGGATGATTGTACCTGCTCAATTGCGGTTGTGATGATGGATCGAGCGGTCCAGGTGGAGGAACAGCCACAGATTGTACGGACAAAATTTTTGAGAATTTGGCCTCCTTTTTCCGTGTGTGCGACTTCTGGATGAAATTGAACTGCATAAAGCTGCGAAGTTGAATTCCTTATGGCGGCAGTTATGTGGTTTTCCGACTCGCCGATTGATTCGAAGCCGACGGGCAATGATTGGGCGTGATCTCCATGACTCATCCATGTAACAATACTGGGTGGAAGACCATGGAAGAGGTCAGCGTGATCGGTGATGTTGAGCTTAGTCTTGCCGTACTCGGATCGTTTAACTCTCTTGACTCGCCCGCCCAGTGATGAGACCATTAACTGGAGGCCGTAGCATATTCCTAGAACTGGAATACCTAAGCGGAATATGCTTGAATCACATTTGGGAGCGTCTTGTTCATAGACACTTGCCGGACCGCCTGACAGAACAACGCCCTTCGCATTGAGTTTTCTTATTTGATCCGCACTTGCAGTATAGGGGAGTAATTCTGCGTATACTTCGCATTCTCGAATTCGTCTAGTTATGAGGTGTGAATATTGTCCTCCGAAGTCGAGTACTACGATTGATTCATCTAGCATCCGCTCATCATTCGCTCCCTTGGTCCTGGTACGTTGTGGCGATTCGCATGCTTTCCTCAATCACCGGCTGTCAGCATCTCCTAATCTTTAGTTACCACTAGCCTAGTGAAAAGGATGAGGGCAGTTTGGGTCTGGTCGCTAGAGGAAGCTGTTCACCTTAGCTTCCAGTTGGCTCTTTGAAATAACGCCTACGACTCGGTCAACTTCTTTCGAATTCTTCATTACCAATAGGGTTGGAATCGCCATGATGCTAAATCGTTGAGTTGTCTCC
This sequence comes from uncultured Candidatus Bathyarchaeia archaeon, assembly GCA_964459245.1. GTDB lineage: Archaea > Thermoproteota > Bathyarchaeia > 40CM-2-53-6 > 40CM-2-53-6 > FEN-987. Next base: position 3,910 of record CAYWMG010000473.1, on the reverse strand, counting down.
GGATTTTCGTCAACATTCAGTTTGCCGAAGACAGCCTTCCCGCTGTACTCCTTAGCTAGTTGATCAACTACTGGAGCAATAGCACGGCATGGGGCACACCATGCAGCCCAGCAATCGATAACAATAAGTGGATAACTCTTTAACGTCTGGTCAAAATTCCGGTCGCTAACAGCGATTGGTTTCTCAATTTTTGGTGTCGACATTTCACTCATCAGGTTGCGCATCTTCTTTGCGCGTATCTCCTCTAGCTCGTCCAATATGGACCACTTAGGAGCATCGTGAAAAAGTTTCCTTGAGTTATAAGCTTAGCCTGCAACAAGATTATTGATATCAGTGCGATTGCTTGGACTGGGAACTATTTTCCTTCGCTTACGATTGTTGTTAGAGTTGATCTGATCTTGTCCAGCCTACGAACTTTCCATGTGATGACTTCTTTGAGTCTATCCATGGTATCCGTTTGGATCTGGGCCACAATATCATAGACGCCGTAGACGAAATAGCACTCTTTCACTTCTGGTACTTGCCTCAACGTCTTCAATACTTCAGCTTCGGATCCGGCGTCGATATTCATGAAAACAAAAGCAGTCGGCATTAGCCCAGACCACAATAAGCCGTATTGTTGATGTGGATTAAGAGAGTTTCTATGAACTATAGGCCTGTTCCGGTTCCCGACTTTTTAGGAGGGGATAAAAATGTGAGATAATCAGAGGGTTATACTGGAACAAACTCGTACGTTACTTGTACGTTAGCGGATATCTGAAGGGAGCCGGCTTGTATTGGTGTTGGGGTATTTGCGCTTAGTCTCGCAACTGGGGGAGGGGAAGTATATCCGGTGGATATAGTAAGTGGACCGATGATGCGAACGTTTAGGTTTGATGCCATTGCTTGAGCTTGTCCAGACGCGTCTTGAATGGCCAGTTGAAGCGCTTGTCTCTGCAAGGTTTTGAATGTTTGAGTCTTAAGTGTGAAGGTGATGCTGTCAACCTCATTCGCCCCCGCCGCAATGGCAACGTCAATTGCTCTTCCAGTTAGGCTTACGTTGGACAGGGTCACTTGGATCGTATTTCGTGCAGAATATCCCACAATTTTAGGCGGCGTTACGTCATGAGTAGTGTCATAGATTGGGGTTAACGAATAGGAAACTGTCTTCAGGGAATCGCTCGATATTCCTAAGTTAGTTAGTGATTGTATGACTTTTGCCATTGTGCCAGCGTTGTCTTGCGTAGCCTGTGTTGCAGTTACTGATTGCGTCACAACAGCCAAGCTGAGTTGAGTTTCATCTGCGGTGGCAGATACCGACCCGACACCACTCACCTGTATTGTCTTCTCTGCTGGGCTTGTGCTGGTTTGCACGATAATTGGTCGTGACGCGGAAAAGACTCCGATCAAGACTAATGCAACTATCGCGATTGCTGATAGGTAATAAAGCCGGTTACCTATTATTTCCTTCATAGTTCATCAGGAAGAGGTTATTGAGCGCTTCCAATTAAGTCACACTTTTGAACAAGATGTTCATGGTTTAGAGCAGCATACGATGCATGAAAATCTTAAACTATGCATAGCCAACTCTAGGGAGTTGATCTTGTGAAGCCCATTGTTCAAAGTCTTCGTCACCGATCGAGTACTTGAGAAAATTGGGCGCGACGTTAACAGGCCATTCGAACGTATAGGATTGCTAATGGGCCTTCTGGAGGATCAAAACCTGTGGGTGAATGAGATAATTCCTTCAGAAAACGAGGTTGACACAGTTTCATGCGTCTTCCCACCACAACGTTTGGCTCAAGTGGCGCATGACCTTGTGGAAGGCAGGATCAAAGGCAAGATTGTTGGGTGGTATCATTCACATCCTGGACATGGACTCTTCCTATCGCAAACTGACTTGGACACGCACATGCAGTTTTACCAGTTCTCGTCGTACGCGATCTCTCTTGTAGTCGACCCCAAGTCGCAAGAATTCGGCATATGGATCTACGAAGCGGGGGTTGGAGTCGTGCAGCTTCCGTTAAACTATATTCACATTATTTGATGGATCTGTTAAATTCATACAGTGTGTTAAATGTAAAATCACATAACTTGCGGAGTCGAAGGCATTGGAAGGCTTTCTAGTAATGGCCTGAGTTGTCATGAGTAAGACATGCCTCACTCATTCATATTATCTAACGCCTCAATCATTTTCAGGACAGTCGATACGGAAGGGATGGCTGAGGCCCGAAGCCTCTTAATCGTCGCCTTCCATAAATTTTTCAAACAAGATTGCTGGTTTCCTCTTCTTCGCAGATCGACTATCTGGAGGAGAATATCGAGACTGTCTGCTGCATGGACGATCTTGGCTTCAATTGTCTTGTTCTCAAGGTACTCTCTGTGCATCCTTAGGTAATTGTTTGACATTTGAGGTGATTTGATACCTTTGACAAGATGCTTCCATGCCGAGGCTTCGATCTCATCCTTTATCACTTCCCCTCGCTTACCAAGATATGCGAGATAGGCCTTGCTAATGTCAAACGTAAACGCCTCGGCCAAATCATGAAGTGTCGCCATTCTGAGGACACGTTCCACATTGACACGAACACCTCGCTTCAGCTCAAAATCAGTCAGGATTAGAGATAGAGCACAAGTGGAGAAGGTGTGATCGGCCACAGACTCCACGTCCTGCAATGAGACCCCATGCGTTAACCATCCGGATCTTGGAGTCCTCTTAAGACTGCTAATCGCCGTCAACAACCGTCTTGACATGAGAATCCTCCCAACTCTACGACAACAATTATGAAGCTTTGACCTTTGTTGTTCAACAGAAACATGCGTACGAGTCAAATTCTGGAGAACGCTAGGCGTGCGAACTTTAAGACGAAAAACAATCTCTAAATAAGAACTTTCTGTAAGCACCAGCCTCCCAGAGGAAGCAGTATGTCTGCCTTCAAACCAGGTAGGATTGAACGAGTAGCCGGTCCCGTCGTAGCGGCATCAAACATGCTTGGCGCCAGAATGTATGAGCTCGTAAAAGTTGGCTCAGCAGGCTTGATTGGTGAAATCATTCGCGTTGAAGCAGATACAGCAACAATCCAAGTTTATGAAGAGACTACTGGAATAATTCCTGGAGAAGTAGTCGAACGCACTGGAAATCCACTCTCCGTGGAACTTGGCCCTGGATTGATCAACCAATTCTTCGACGGCACTCAAAGACCTTTACGAGAACTCCAAGAGAAGAGCGGAGCGTTCATTCACAGAGGAGTAACCGTCCCGCCTTTGGATAGATCCAAGAGATGGAAATTTACGCCACTACTCAAGAAAGGAGACAAGATAATCGGCGGAGACATCATTGGCGAAGTACCTGAAACGGTACTAGTGAAACATCGTATTCTGATTCCACCCAACATAAGTGGAACAATCAAATCAATCGTGCCAGCAGGAAGCTACACGGTCGAAGACCCAATCGGAGAGGTCGAGACAGGCTCTTCCACGACCAAACTCTACCTTATGCATTCCTGGCCTGTACGAATCCCTCGACCGATCCGTGAAAAAGTTCCTTCCGATAACCCTCTCATAACTGGACAACGCATCATCGATTTCTTCTTCCCAATCGCCAAAGGTGGAACGGCAGCAATTCCCGGAGATTTCGGAACGGGCAAGACAATAACGCAACATCAACTCGCCAAATGGGCAGACGCAGAGGTCATAGTCTACGTTGGGTGTGGCGAGCGTGGAAATGAAATGACCGAGGTCTTAGAAACATTTCCGGAACTCAAAGATCCTCGTTCTGGACATCCGTTGATGGAACGAACACTCTTAGTAGCGAACACGTCGAACATGCCCATCGCCGCTCGAGAAGCGAGCATGTATACTGGAATTACACTCGCAGAATATTTTCGAGACATGGGATATGACGTTGCGTTGATGGCAGACTCGACATCAC